>JANLFZ010000239.1:0-1336 GCA_024653385.1 Thermoguttaceae bacterium
TGTGAGGGAACCCTCGCTGGCGCGTCGGGTTGGTGTGAGGGAACCCTCGCTGGCGCGTCGGGTTGGTATGTGGCGATTGGTCGCCCAGCGGTGTGAGTTTCCAGGCACGGGATGCCTCTGATGTCCGCGGAGAGGATGCCGCACGAGAAGCCGTCGCCGGTCGAACGACCTCTGGTCTGGGTCACGCGGTTGGTGCTGCGCTATCCCATCGCCACGTTGGCGATTGGTCTCTTGCTGGCGCTGGCGGCGGCGGCGGTAAGCCAGTTCAAGCTGGGGTTCCGCACGAACCGTCTCGACCTGCTCAACCCAAGGAGCGAGTTCAACCGGCGGTGGATCGAGTACGTCCGCGAGTTTGGTGATCAAGAAGACGTCGTGGTGGTTGTCGAGGGTCCCGGGCGCGACGAGGTCGTTCCGGTGCGCGACGCCCTGGCCGCGGAGATCGCCCGGGAAACGCGGCTGTTCCACTCGGTGCTTGCCGGCATCGACGAATCGAAGCTGCGAAGCAAGGGGCTTTACTATCGGTCGCCCGAGGAACTGGCGGCGATCGAGGGCTTTCTCGACCGCGTGGAGCCCGTGGTGCGGGGCCAGTGGGCGTGGCTGAATCTGGGGTTTCTCGGAAGCAGCCTGTGCGAGCAACTGGGCATGGCCGGCGGCGACCCGGCCGCGGCGGCCGAGGTCCTAAGCCAGCTCGCACGCTTCGTCCAGGGGCTTCAGGCGGCGCTCAATAACCGCTACCAATCGCCGTGGCCCGCGCCCGATCGCCCTGCTTCGTCGCCCGACGAGGCCGATGCCCGACAACTGCTGGCCGCCGGCGGGCGCATGGGCTTTATTCTGCTGAAGCTGGTCAAGAACGACGCCAAGGAAGACTTCGTTCACGGGGCGCAGTCGATTGCCGCGCTGCGCGAGCTGATCGCTCGCGCCCAAGCCCGGTCTCCGCAGACCCGCATCGGCCTGACCGGTCTGCCGGTGATCGAACACGACGAGATGAAATCGAGCCAGACGTCGATGGCCCAGGTGAGCCTCGTCTCGCTCGTGGGCGTGTCGGTCTTGTTCATTGCCGGTTTCGGGGGATGGCGCCATCCGCTCTTGGCCGTGGTCTCGCTGTCGGTCGGCACCGTCTGGGCCATGGGGTATATCACCGTGGCCGTGGGGCACTTGAACATCCTGAGCAGCGCGTTCGCGGTGATCCTCATCGGGCAGGGGATCGACTTCAGCATGTACTACGTGGCCCAGTACCTCCAGCTTCGCAGCCGCATCGCCTCGACCCGCGAGGCCCTGGAGCGAACCGTGGCGACCGTCGGCCCCGGGGTGGCGACCGGGGCGATCACCACGGCGG
>JANLFZ010000239.1:1346-9365 GCA_024653385.1 Thermoguttaceae bacterium
GGGCTGACCGAGTTCCCGGGCGTGGCCGAGCTAGGGATCATCGCCGGAGGCGGAATTCTCCTGTGTTGGATCGCGGGAATGACGCTCTTGCCGGCCATGATCCACCTGACCGACACCCGATGGCCGTACGGTCGCGTGCCCTTGCCCGTCGATGTCCGCGCTTGGCTCGACCCGATGTTCCGTCGCCCCTGGCTGGTGCTAGGGCTTTCGGCGGCGCTGTGCGCGGTTTTGGGGTTCGGGCTGACCCGCACGACCTACGACTACAATCTTCTGCATCTCCAGGCGCGGGGGCTCGAGAGCGTCGACCTGGAACAGAGGTTGCTCCGCCAAAGCGACCATAACGCCTCGTTCGCGCTGTCGATCTCCAAGGACCCTGGCGAACTCCTGGCACGCAAGGAGCGGTTTCTGCAACTGCCGTGCGTGAAGCGTGTGGAAGAGATCGCCTCGATGTTCCCGGGCGGAACCGAGGCGAAACGCCCGCTCGTCGAAGACCTCCACCGCCGTCTGGCCGGTCTGGTGGCGGCCTTGCCCAAGGAGGGCCCGCCGACCATTCCCACAACCCCGGCCGCCAACCTGGTGCGCATCCTCGCCCGGGCCGAAACGCTCGTGGCGGGCAGCCCGCAAGCCGCCGAGTTGGTGCCCCTGGCCCAGCGGACCATCGAGACGCTGCACCGGCTCGCCCCGGCCGAGTGCCAACCGCGCCTGGCCGCCTACCAACAGCGCATGGCGGAGGAGATCGTCGCGCGAATTCGCGAGCTGCACGCGGTCTCGAACCCCGAGCCTCCCCAGGCGGCCGACCTGCCTGAAAGCCTCGTGTCGCGCTTCGTCAGCCCCGGCGGGCGGCACCTGATGAAGGTCTACTGCCAGGGCGACGTGTGGGACGTGGACACCATGCGCCAGTTCGTCGAGGCCGTGCGGAGCGTCGATCCGGAGGCCACGGGCAACCCCATGCAGATCTACGAGGCCTCGCAGCAGATGCGCCGCAGCTACGAAGAGGCCGCCCTGTACGCCCTGCTGATCATCGTGCCCGTGGTGTTCCTCGACTTCCGAAATGTCCGCTACACCCTCCTGGCCCTCCTCCCCCTGGGCCTTGGCATGCTCCAGATGTTCGGCCTGATGGGCCTGTTGGGCATTCCGCTGAACCCGGCAAACATGATCGTCTTGCCGCTCATCCTGGGCATCGGCATCGACGCCGGAGTCCACGTGGTCCACGACTATTGCGCGCAACGCGGACCCTACCGCATCAACCCCTCGACCGCCTCTGCCGTCGTCATCAACTCGTTGACGAACATGGCCGGGTTCGGCAGCCTGATGATCGCCAGCCACCGCGGTCTCCAGAGCCTCGGCCGCGTGATCACCCTGGGACTGACGTGCTGCCTCTTCACGGCCCTGGTGATGCTGCCGGCCATGCTCACCCTGCGCTCGAAACGGCGTTTCCGCCGCGAGCAATCGCCCGACGCGCTTGCCGAGGACGACGAAGTCGCCGCGCAGCGGCCGCTGCGCCGCGCCCAAGCAGCCTGAGCGTCACGGCCTTGCGTGTGGCCGGTCGCTCAACGACTCAGCCGTTGCCCGCGCCGTCGCCAGAAAACGATCGATCCCACGGCCACGAGTGATCCCCAGGCCACCATGGCCGAGGGCTCGGGCGTGTGGAACAACGTGGCCTGGAGCCGCACGTTGTCGAAATCACCCCGAGCGTCGGTCGTGGAGGCCAGATGATGAAGCCTCGCCGAGAGCCACTGGCCGACCGGGCCGCCCGACATCGGCGTGACGTACGAGATCTTTACCTCGCCCCATGTACCCGGAGAAGTCGAATCGCCGTCGAAGATGGGGGAATAGAAGATCGGCGATCCGTTGGCAAGAAGTTCAATCCAATAATCCCCCACCGAACCGTTATCCCGATGGCCCACCGCAACCGTCAACGTATACTGCGTGTTGGCGGCGATCTGGGTCAACGGGGCGGAAGTCAAGCTCCCACTGCCCAGAATAAAAGCGAACTGCGCGCCATCGGCAAACCCGCTGGGATAACCAACCAACGAGCCCAATTGGCTGATCCCAGCATAGACAAGGCCGTCGGAGCTGCGACTCGAACTGGTCCAACAGTCGATGTCCCCATAGCCCATCGCGAAAGCGACATTCGGGCTGGCTAATCCGGGGCTTTCAAACGACCCGTTGGGCACATTGATCCATGCGGCCCCAAGAGGGCTGGCGATGGACAACGCCCCCACTAGACCGCTCAACAGAACCAGGCCTCTTCTCATACCGAGACTCCCAAAAAAGCGTCGGACACGGCTTCTTCAATCGCTGGGACGTTGTTCCGACGTCCCGTGACTGACTCGCTAAATCTTCCCAGACTGCCACCAGCCATTGTAATCCCAACATCTTAATAGGCTAGTATGTTCATGCTTTTATTTCTATTCCGTGTAAAGAGCGGCAAAATGGATTGACCTCCGCAAAGAAAGGCATATATCCCGTAGATATTGGGGGAGTTGCGGTCGCACAAGGTGCCGTGTTCTAATGCTGGACTCTGACCTGAGACTTCCCGTGGCAGCCTGTCGATGGAATCCCCCTCGCCCCTTTCGACCGATCACGCCTCGCCGAGCCGCTTGATGGGCCGGCTTTGCGTCTTGGGGGCGGCCCTGTTGTGGAGTTCCAGCGGACTGTTCGCCAAGACGCATCTGTTCGACGTGTGGCCCGAGGAGAGTCGGGGGGTCATCCTGGGTTTCTGGCGGGCTGCGTTCGCGGCCCTGGTGCTCGTTCCCACCATAAGGCGTCCCAGGTGGAGGGCCATGCTCATCCCCCTGACGCTGTGCTTCGCGGTCATGAACGCCAGTTTCCTGTCGGCCATGTCCTTGGGTACAGCGGCCAACGCCATTTGGCTCCAGGCAACATGCCCCTGGTGGGTGTTCCTGTTTTCCGTCATCCTGTTCCGCGAACCCATTGTGCGCCGCGATCTCATACCTCTGGTTTTTGGGGTCTTGGGCGTCGGAACGATTCTGTCGTTCGAGCTTCGAGGAGCGGCAGGTATTGGGGCACTGTGCGGGCTCGTTGCGGGGGTCTCTTATGCAGGCGTGGTGGTGCTGATGCGGCAACTCAGCCGCGAAGATTCGCCCTGGCTCGTCGCGCTGAACCACTTTGTTGCGGCGGTGGTGCTGTTCCCGTGGGTCGCTTGGCTGGGTCAGTGGCCTTCGCCCGTTCAACTAGCCGTGTTGGCATGTTTCGGCATCGTCCAAATGGCCCTGCCCTACCTCCTCATGGTCCGCGCTCTTAGATCCATCAGTAGCCAAGAGGCGGTCGCCATCGGGATGCTCGAGCCCATCCTGATTCCCATCTGGGCGTACCTCATACGTAGGGAAGTTCCCGCATGGTGGACCATCGTGGGAGCAGCGTCGATCCTCGTGGGGCTCTTCCTGCGCTACATCGTGTGGGGACTTCTACCGGAAGCCGGTCCATCCGAACGGGTTCAAGACCCGGGCACGCCTCTGGCCGAGTAAGGGGTAGGTCTCTCCCCCCATACTAACCCGAAGCGCAAGCGAGGGCCTGGCGTCTTCCCCGTAGCCGTCTCGCGCAGGACGCGCGCGTTGGGAGAACCAACCCGAAGCGCAAGCGAGGGCTCGTGTCTTCCCCACCTCCCCTTACAGTGGAGATCAACCCACCTACCCCGAGGAGGAATCCGCCACCGACCGCCACCGCCCGAGGGCATCGCCAGCGTGGGCCGGTAGCCAGTGTCGCAACCCTTGCTGGCGCGTCGGGCTGACGTGGGAATCCTCGCTGGCGCGTCGGGTTGGTGTGGTGCCCTTGCTGGCGCGTCGGGCTGACGTGGGAACCCTCGCTGGCGCGTCGGGTTGGTGTGGGGTGCGATATCCCCATGATAGGTTAGAATTGGGGCATTTTGACGCAGATGTTACAAACGGTGCGGCTGCGTCTGCCGTCTTTTCAGTGGCACGGTGCAACGTATATCTGAGTACCGACGTTGATTAGACCAGCCGCGGGGACGGAGGACCGGTTCAGCGCGGCACAACGGGCGGGTTGTCCACAACCCCACCCTAGGACTCCTCTTATTACTCTCCGCAGCGCGCGAGGATTCCATGAACACAGCATGGCGTCTGGTGGTGCTTCTGTTGTCCATGGCAGTGGCTTTGTGGGCGGTGGGGCTATCCTTGGGGGCTGATCCCGCCAAACCCGATGCCCCTACCCCGGTGCCAGGACCAACGCCCGGCAAGCCGGATACCACCTCGGCGTCTCCGGAAGCGGCCCGCGAGAAGGACCGAGTCCTCCGCGAGCAGACGATCTACATTCCTTACGAAAAACTTCGCAAGGTCTTCGAGAAGGAAGGCCGTGGGGTCTTTCTGCCCTACGAGAAGTTCCGCGAGCTGTGGCAAGCCGCCCAGGACAAGAAGGTTGCCGCGCCCGAGCCGAAACCGCCGGTCGCCGCCGTGATTACCGAGGCCGAAAACGAGGCCACGGTGTCGAAAGACGTGGTACAAGTCCGGTCGGTGCTCAAGATCGAGGTTCTTCAAGAGGGATGGAACGAGGTGCCCCTCCGGCTTGCCGACGCCGCGATTGTCGAGGCCACGATAGGCGGCAACCCCGCGCGGGTTGTTTCAGCCGGTCCGGCGGGCTACAAGCTCTTGGTCGAGAACGACCAGAAGAAGCCACGCCAGATCGAACTTGTGCTGCGGTACGCCAAGGCGATTGCGCGCTCGCCAGGGCAGAACAGTGTGTCGTTCGAGGCGCCCCAAGCCGCCGTGAGCCGGTGGCGCGTGCGGATTCCGGAGGCGGGCGTCAAGGTGAGCCTCCATCCGACGATCGCGGCAACGGAACTCGCCCCAGCGCCGAAGTCGGGCGACGCCAAGGCGAGCGTGGAGAAGAAGCCCGAGGTTGCCGCTCCGGCTGACGCGAAGCCGGCAGGCTCGAAGCCCGATGCCAAGACCGAGGCAGGGCCGTCGGCGGTCGACGCTCCGGGGCCGAACGAAACCGTGGTGGTGGCGTTTGTCGGCGCGGCTCCGAGCGTCCGCATCGAGTGGACGCCCAAGGCCGAGGGGGCTGCCGGCTTGGAGGCCCTGGCCACGGTTCAGGCCGAGCAACAGGTGACCGTCAGCGAAGGCGTCACGCGCACCCGGGCTCAGCTCGCCTACACCATCAGCCGGGCCGAGCTGCGCCAGCTCTTGATCCAGGTGCCGGCCGACCAGAAGGTTGCCAACGTCTTCGATCCAAATGTGCGCCAATGGAGTGTCGAAGCGGCAGGCCCGACCCAGCAAGTCCGGGTGCAGCTTTTCGAGCCGGCGCGTCAAACCCAGGGCCTGACCATCGAGCTGGAGAAATACACCGACGAGAAGCAATCCGGTCCGGTCCAAGTGCCGGTGATCCAGGCCCTCGGCGTGGGTCGGCAGCAAGGGGTCGTGGTGGTGCAGGTGGCCGAAGGTCTTCGGGCCGAGGCGGCCCGAAGACCGGGGGCTTGCTCCAGATCGACGCGGCCGAGTTGCCGCCCAGCTTGGCGCAGGGGCGCTGGGCGTTTTCGTACCGCTATGCGGCCGTGCCGTTCGACCTCCAGTTGGCCATCGAAAAAGTCCAACCGCGGATCGCGGTCGAATCGCTGGTCGAAGCGGAACTCCAGCCCGAGCGACTGACGCTCGACGTGCTGGCCCTGTACGACATCCAACGGGCCGGCGTGTTTCAGCTCGACCTGGAACTGCCCGCCGGGTACACGGTGCTGCGGGTGCGCGGCCAAAGCGCGGCCGGTGCCGCCGCGGCGCCGTACGACACGCATCACATCGAGGGCAAGGAGAAACCCCGTCTGGTCGTTCATTTGGCCAAGAAGGCGATCGGTCGCGTCGGACTCCATGTCGAGCTGACCAGGGACATCAGCCAGCCCGACCTCCTCGTGCCCTCGGGCAAGGCGGTCGAGGTCGAGGTGGGTATCCCCCGCGGCGTCGCCGGGCCCGAGGGGCGGTCGGCCGGCCGGGTGATCGTGTTGGCGCCCGAGAGCCTTCAGGTCAACCCCAGCAAGGCCGAGGGGCTTCGGCGCATCTCGCTCAAGGAGGCCCTCGAGGGCATGGAATCGCCGCGTCAAGGAAAGACCACCGATGCCCGGCCGGTCCTCGAGTTCGCTCACACCCAGGACCCGGCCGCGCTGGTCCTTTCGGCCGAACGCCGCCGGCCGTTCGTCACGGTGCGGCAGTTCCTCGTGGGCCAGATCGAAGACGGGGCCATCACGTACGAGGCCACCTTCTTCCACACCGTGCAGTACAGCGGCGTCAAATCGTTGCGGATCGATCTGCCGGAGGGCATTGCGGATCTGGTCAAGGTGCCGACGCCGGGCGTCCGGCACGAGGTGATCCAGCCCCCACCCAAGGACACGGCCAAAGGGTACGTGGCCTGGCGGGTCTTTGCCGGCAAGGAGATGCTCGGCGACGGACAGTTCCAACTCCGCTGGACCGATAGCAGGGTGCAGAAGCTCGACGTCGGGCGGAGCGTGCTGATCGAGGTGCCCCACCTCCGTCCCAAAGAAGTCGATCGCGCCTGGGGCCAGATCGTGCTGAAGAAGAAGTCGGAGACGATCGACATCGACGAAGGCCAAGGCAAGCTCGAAAACCTCCGCCCCATCGACCCGCAGCACGACCTCATGCCCGGCGCCTCGGCCCCCGATGCCGCCCGGGCCTATGAATTCCACGACGACTTCACGCTTTCGGTCGCGGCCGTGCGGTACCAGCTCCACGATATCAAGCACACCAGCATCGAGCGCGCGTTGCTGCGGATGGTCGTCACGCGGGCCGACCTGGTGGCGGTTCAAGCCCTGTACCAGATGCGCAGCGCCCAGCAACGCCTCGCCATCGTCCTGCCCGAAGGCGCCCAGGTCGACAAGCGGCCTCGGGTCAACGGGCAGTCGGCCGTTCTCGAGCGCGGCGGGGCGAACGAGTACTTCGTCCCACTGCCCAGCGTTGGTCCCGACCAGGTTTTCCTGCTGGAAATCCAGTATTCCGTGCCGGGTGGTTCCCGTCTGGAGTATCCCGTGTTTCACGAAGAGCCCACGCCGGCCGTTCAGAAGGTCTATCTGGCCGTGTATGTACCGCAAGAAAAGGTGCTCTTGGGCAAGCAGGGGCCGTGGACCGAGGAATTCTTCTGGGAGCGCGACGGTCTGAGCTGGCGCCCGGCCCCGTACCGGCAGGAACACGAGTTGCTGCAATGGATCACCGAGGGGACCGGGCAACACCCGGGCAGCGTTCCCTTCGCCACGGACGGCCGGATGTATCTGTTCTCGACCCTCCGTCCGGCCGATCCCGAGACAGGGGCCCTGCGCCTGGCGACACTGCGCGAGGAGTGGCTGCACGGGCTGGTGATGGCTTTCGTCGTGCTGGGCGGGCTGGTGCTTCTCCCCTGGGGGGTGCGCGTGCGGGCCTTGGGGGTTGCCCTGGTGGCCTTGGCCTGGATGACCGGCGCCGTGTTCGCTCCGATTCTCGCCCGGCAGGTCGCCTACGGGGTGGCAACGGCGTTGGGGGTGGTGTTGGTCCTATGGCTGGCGGCCTTTGTCTGGTCCATGCGCCGAGGCGGGCGGCAATCGCCCACGACGGGCGGATCGGCCGAGGCACAACAACCGTCACCATCGAACGACGCCTCGGTTTCCCAGCCGCCCGCCAGCCTGGAAGGAGGGCCGAGCCATGCATAAGCCTGGACACGCGAACATGCTGGGCGGTCTCCGGACCGCCCTTCCCGCGCTGGGGTGCGGTCTCATGACCACCCTTCCCGCGCTGGGGTGCGGTCTCATGACCGCACCCCAGGGCCGACCGAAGGTCTCCCGGCCGACGGAGGCAAGAGACCTGCGGTCACACGTTCGGCGTTCGGCGGGGTCAGGAGACCCGCGCCGAGCGCTGGGGTCAGGAGACCCGCGCCGAGCGCAGGTTCGGCGGGGTCAGGAGACCCGCGCCGAGCGCAGGGGTCAGGAGACCCGCGCCGAGCGCAGAACCCGCGCCGTGGGCGCGATTCGCGCCGAGCGAGTCGGCCTGCTTGTTGCTCTCCTCGCGG
>JANLFZ010000240.1 GCA_024653385.1 Thermoguttaceae bacterium
GACGACGATTCGGAGTTCATCTGGCAATCGGACCAAGAGGTCCGGCAGACGGGAATGATGTTACAGGCTCCCGCAACGGCCCCCGGCGCGGTGAAATCGCCGCCCAAGGCGCCCTTGATCGATGAGATCGAGGCCGCGCCGCCGAAACCGCTGCAAGCCGCGCCGCCGAAACCGCTACCAACGGCCCCGGTGACCAAACCCAAACCGCCCGCGCCTCCGGCCGGCCCGCTGCCGGACGACCCGGCCTACCGGCGTCCTGCACCGCCCCCCAGTCGGCTCGACGAGGGGCCCGCCCAGGCGGCCGGGCCGTCCATGCCGGGCGTCCCCTGCTGGGAGGAGTGCGAACCGGACGACACGAGCGAACCCAGGCGGTTCTTCAGCCTGCCCGCTCTCGACTGCCGCCGGATCGGCATCTATGGTTGGCTCGACCAGGGCTTCACCTGGAATCCCGACAGCCCGAGGCATCGCTTCAATGGGCCCGTGACGTTCAACGATCGGGCCAACGAGTACATGCTCAATCAACTCTACCTGATCGGCGAGCGCAAGACCGACACCAGCCAAAGCGACTTTGATTTCGGCGGCCGAGTCGACGTACTCTACGGCACCGACCACCGTTTTCTGATGGGCAACGGGCTGGAGGTCGAGACCAACGCCGACGGGTCCATCGAACAGGCTTGGAACCGCGACCACCGCTTTTACGGCCTGGCGATGCCCCAGGTCTATGCCGATCTGGCCTGGAATGACTGGGTGTTCCGCTTCGGTCGGTTCTACACGATCGTGGGTTACGAGAACGGCATGGCCCCGGATCACTTCTTCTACTCGCACTCGTACACAAAGCAGTATGGTGAACCGTTCACCCACACCGGCATGTTGGCCCGGTGGAGCCTGAACGAGAGGCTCTCGGTCGGCGCCGGGTTCCACCGCGGCTGGGACCAATGGGAAGACAACAACGACAAGCTGGGCGTGCTGGGCGACATCGCTTGGACCGGCCCCGAAGGCAACACCTCGCTGGCGTTGGGCATCGTCTCCAGCAACGAGCAACCCACTGGCGAAAGCAGCCGGAACCTGGTCAGCATGGTGTGGACCCAGAAGCTGACGGGCAATCTAAAGTGCGTGCTCCAGGGCGACATCGCCCACGAGCAGAATGCCCTGCCCGACGGCCAGGACGCCGAATGGTGGGGCGTGGTGGGCTACCTGTTGTACGACATCGATCCGTGCTGGAGCCTCGGGTTCCGATACGAGTGGTTCTCGGACGACGACGGCGTGCGTGTGGCCGGCTTGGGAGACCCCACCAACATCGCCCTGTTCGCCGTTCCCTCGCACTGGCAGGAGGCCTCGCTGGGACTGAACTACAAGCCCAACGCGAATGTGCTGTTGCGCAGCGAGGTGCGCTGGGACTGGGCCGATCCCCTGGTGGCCACGGTCGATGCCCCCTTCGGCGATTACGACCGGTTCCACCAGTTCCTTTGGGGAACGGACTTGATCATCCAGTTCTGAGCGTGGCCCAGATAGACCCGGCGGCCGGCACACGCTAGGATGGTGGGCGAGCACCGGGGCTTGCGCCCGATGGGCAAGGCGAAGGCCCTGGTCGAACCAACCACCCCTTGAGTGCCGGACCATGATCGCACGGAACCACGCACCCCGATGGACTCTGGTTGCGGCGCTGGCGGCTTTGGCCGCCGCGCCGCGTCTTGTTTTGGCCGCCGGTCCCCTGGAGTCGTTGGCCAGGCCGCAGGAGGGCCGCTCGATGCGCGCCACCTCGACCATGCGCGTGGGCGAGGTGCGCCGCGGCGGGGCCGAAAGGAAACTCGACCCCAAGGCCGATCCCAAAGGGGACCTCGAAGAGGCCAGCAACTGGGACAACCACCGGGTCGACCCCGGACAGACCCACGTCCTGATGGACGAGAAGGGTCCCGGCGTCATCACCCACATCTGGCTCACGTTCCTGGGACCGGAGCCGCAGGCTTGGGCCCCGAAGGGCTCGGCGGATCATCAGGAGATGTTGCTGCGCATGTACTGGGACGACAACCCGCGGCCCGCGGTCGAAGCTCCCGTCGGCGACTTCTTCGCCAACTGCTTCGGCAAGCGGAGCGAGGTGACGAGCCTGCCCGTCATCGTCGAGGACGCCGACTCGTACAACTGCTACTGGCACATGCCGTTCCGCAAGTCGGCCCGGATCGAGATCGAGAACCAAAGCGACAAACCCATCGGCCTGCTCTACTACAACATCGACTGGATCAAGAAGGACCGGTTGCCCGACGATACGCCCTACTTCCATGCCCAGTACCGCCAGGAGTACCCGGTGCAAAAGGGCAAGGACTACCTGGTGCTCGAGACCCAGGGCAAGGGCCACTATGTGGGGACGGTGCTGGCGGTGCGCACGCGCAGCCCCTCGTGGTTCGGCGAAGGCGACGAGAAGATCTATATCGACGGCGAAGCCAAGCCTTCGATCTGGGGCACAGGCACCGAGGACTATTTCCTCTCGGCCTGGGGCCTGAAAACAACCAGCACGCCCTACTTCGGCGTACCGTATTTCGACCAGTGGGGCATCGTCGGGGGGCACACCAGTGCCTACCGCTGGCACATCAACGATCCGATCGTGTTCAACACGGGCATCAAGGTGACCTTGGAGCACTTCGGCTGGATCTCGCCCGACGAGAACCCGAACTACAAGTCGATGAGCTGGAACGAGCGGGAGGACGACTACGCCAGCGTGGCATTCTGGTACCAGACGGGTCCTTCGACGTTCTCGGCCCGCGCCCCCCACGCCCGCCAGCGCCGCCTGCCCAGCCTCGAACGCGTGGTGGTCCGCGCGGCCGACTTCACCGGCGCCAAGCACCATGGCGCGGGCGAGGCCGTCGCCCAGCAACTGAGCCTGTATGCCGGCCCGCAACTCCTCTACAAGCCGAAGCAGGCGGAGGGCGCGTGGATCGAAATCCCCATCGAGGTCAAGAAGAAAGAGCCCCTGCGCCTGGTCTTGAACATGACCAAGAGTTACGATTTCGGCACCTACCAGGCCTCGCTCGACGGCGTCAAACTGGGCGACGCGATGGACCTTTTCAGCTCCAAGGTCGTCAACCAGGAGTTCCACCTGCTGGACTTCTGGCCGGAGCCGGGCGTCCATACCCTCCGGCTGGAATGCACGGGCAAGAACCCGCAGTCGCAGGGCCACTACTGCGGCATCGAGTCGGTGCGCCTGCGCGAACGCCGGCCCCGCGTGGCCGAAATGGGCCACGACAAGGACAAGGACTGGAAGAAGAAACCGCTCTTGTACGACTGACCCGCGGTCGGCCGGGACGTCACGCGATCAGCTCGACATCGAGTTTGAGCATGCGCCCAAGCTCCTGCAAGCGCCGCGTGCAGTCGCCATAGACCCACTGCAAGTGGTTGCCGAATTCCAGACGGCGGCGGAGGAACTCGTCGCACCGGCCCTCGGGCGGCCGGATGACCGCCTCGACCGAACAGCCCACGAGGTCCTTGTCCCAGCCGCTGGCACCCACGAGCGTTCCCTTGAGCACGAGCAAGCGCCTGGCCGTCGGATCGACTCGCGCCACGGTCACCGTCTTCTCCTCGTGGTTCATGAAATCGATCACCACCTTGGCGCCCCAGCCCTGGGTCGTGAAGCGGCCGAGCTGGTAGGGCAGATCGGGACGGTCGTGGCCGTCCATCTTCATGCTCGGGGCGCTATGGTTGATGTGGAAGGTGTCGCGCGCGTGGGGATCGGAGTTGCCCTGGTGGCACGACCGACCCGAGGCGCTCATCAACAACCGCACGGCCAAGAGCGACCCCAGGTCCGCCTCGCACGACGAGGCGAACTGCTGGTTGCCGAACAGGGCGTGCAACAGGCAGGGCGTGATCAGCCACTGCTGCGGCAGCCGGCTCGAACAGAACTCGAAGCACTCGATGGTGAACGCGTTACAGGCGTGCCGGGCCATCAGGCGTTGGATCGTCTGGTAGAACTGCACGCAGCGCGTCACGTAGCTGGTCTCGAGGAACGATCGCCGGGCCTTGCGCACCAGGTCCTCGGCCGCGGCCTGGGCGACCTGGCCGAGGGCCCGGTCCCCCATCACCCGGTTCATCTCGTCGGCCATTTCCTGATACCGGATGGTCTGGACGGCCACCCCCAGCCGTTTCTTCAGGTCGTCGAGATCCCAAACGCTCCCGACCGAGCACGAAGCGGGCAGGCCCCGGTTGGTGGGAAAGAGCACGCGCGTCTGGCGAAAGATCTTGCGCGCCCGCAACAGGGAGAGCACCTCGGCCAGTTCGGCCATGTCGGCCGCCACGAACGCCTCGTTGCCCCGGGCCCGCGTGTACGCCGCAATGTCCACGTTGCGACAACCCAAGCCCACCAGCACGATCGGCTTGCCGAACCGGTTGCCAACGTCGAACGCCGACACCGACGAGCCGGCAGGGTACACGAAGAAGACGTCGGTCTTGTCGTTGTCCGGTTCCAGCTTGGCGTACTCCTCCGGCTTGAGCGTGAAATCCTCCGAGAACGTGACGTGGACCGGCTCGAGCACCGTCACCTCGTCGCGCCGACCCAGCCCTTGCTCTTTCAGTTGCTTCGACCAACCGGCAAAGTGTGACTCGGCGCGGGCTTTTTCTTCGGCAGGCGGGACCGACGACCACCGGCAGGGTCCCTCCCAAACCGCCGAGTGGATGATGTTCGTCATCACGGGTTTGACGGCCAGGCGCGTGGCGCGCGGGTCGGCCGGCATCGGCGGAAGCGCAAGCGCCGCGGCCCCCTGCGGCGCGACAGCCGGTTCGGACGCCGCGGCCGAGACTCCCGCCGCCATGATGGAACCCACCCCCGTAGCCAGAAAACTGCGACGATTCATGGTCCTTGCTCCCTAGTCGTGGATTTGCGGCCGTTTTGCGCGTGGGGCCCAAACAGGTTCTCACTCGACCGCGCGGAAGACCCCTGAAACACCAAAGCGCTCGTCCCATGCGGAACCGAGACCGCCACGGCGCTAGCTAGCTATTGTCCTGCACGTCCGCCCAGAACGCCAGAAGCGCGAAATACCCGGGACTCAGGATCAGACACCAGGTCGTTGCCCAATCCAGATAGGCGTGTCGATCGAAAAACACCTTCTCGGCAGCGGCGAGAGCCAACGTCGTGCATGTCGATTTCGAGAGCCCCTCTTCGTCGGGGGTGCTATTGACCGCGATGAAGATCGCGCCTACAACGAACAGGGGTTTGCGGTGCCGTGGTCTACCCGCCTTACGGAAACCTGTTCGGTTAGGAGGCCCGAGACACCCCCAATGGGTAATGGTCTTCTGGTACCGCGAACGTCGCGGCTGGAGGCTGCGTCCTATAGTTTGCGCGTCGGGCGGTTTGGTCGACGTTTGGGTCTTCGGGACCGCTCGGACGGCGTTTCATCCTGATGGGGGATAGGTGGGGGTTGTTCTCCGCAGTGCCGCCTTGGCACCGGGGTGGCGTTTTTCGGTTGCGTTCGCCTTGCACGGTGGGGTCAAGCCGCTATATTAAATGATTCGCATTCCGGGCTGGGTGGCTAGCGTAGCTCAACTGGCAGAGCAGCTGATTTGTAATCAGCAGGTTGTGGGTTCAAGTCCCTCCGCTAGCTCGTGAGGCGCCCCTCGTGAAACGAGTAGCGATGCGTGTTCGGAGTGCGGTACTCCTTTGGGAGGGAGGATATACTGGTTCGCGGGGGGTTTCCCGAGCGGTCAAAGGGGTCAGACTGTAAATCTGATGGCTCATGCCTTCGAAGGTTCGAATCCTTCACCCCCCATTGGAGAATGGCGAATGTCGAATGACGAAGGTCGAATGATGACGGGTTGGTTGTCGGTTTCGACATTCGTCGTTTGGCATTCGTCATTCGAGGCGCGCGGGTGTAGCTCAACGGTAGAGCGCCAGCCTTCCAAGCTGGACACGAGGGTTCGACTCCCTTCACCCGCTTGTCGGAACGAGGAGGTTTTCGGCTGCTGTAGCTCAGCCGGTAGAGCGCGTCCTTGGTAAGGACGAGGTCAAGGGTCCGAGTCCCTTCAGCAGCTCCTTGGACGGCGAGCCCAGCGCGTTCGTATATACAGCTTTCCCAGACCAACATTTCGAACCCGCCTGTAACATCGCAGGGAGAAAGAATGGCCAAGGACGTATTTCAGCGAACTAAACCCCACGTCAATGTGGGCACCATTGGCCACATTGACCACGGCAAGACCACGTTGACCGGCGCGATCCTCGCGACCCAGTCCCAGAAAGGGTTCGCGAAGTTCAAGTCGTACGCCGACATCGCCAAGGGCGGCACGGTCCGCGACGCCACCAAGACGGTGACCATCGCGGTCGCGCACGTCGAGTACGAGACCGAGAAGCGGCATTACGCCCACATCGACTGCCCTGGGCACGCCGACTACATCAAGAACATGATCACCGGGGCCGCCCAGATGGACGGGGCGATCCTGGTCGTGTCGGCGGCCGATGGTCCGATGCCGCAGACCAAGGAGCACGTGCTCCTGGCTCGGCAGGTCAACGTGCCGGCGATCGTGGTGTTCCTGAACAAGGTCGACCTGGTCGACGACCCCGAGCTTCTCGAGCTGGTCGAGCTGGAACTCCGCGAGATGCTGACGAAATACGGCTTCCCGGGCGATGACATTCCGATCATCCGCGGCAATTCGCTCGGTGCGTACAACAACCCCAAGGACCCGGTGGCCACCAAGTGCATCCAGGAGCTGTTGGACGCCATCGACAACTACATTCCCGAGCCGGTGCGCGAAGTCGACAAGCCGTTCTTGATGGCGGTCGAAGACGTGTTCTCGATCGAGGGTCGCGGCACGGTGGCCACCGGCCGCATCGAACGCGGCCGGATCAAGGTGGGCGACGAAGTGGAGATCGTGGGCTTTTCGAAGGAGCCCCGCAAGGTCGTCTGCACCGGCGTCGAGATGTTCAACAAGACCCTCGACGAGGGTGTGGCCGGCGACAACGTCGGTTGCCTCCTGCGCGGCATCAAGCGCGAGGAAGTGGAACGCGGCCAGGTGCTCGCCAAGCCGGGGTCGATCACCCCGCACACCAAGTTCGAGGCCGAGGTGTACGTGTTGTCGAAGGAGGAGGGTGGGCGGCACACCCCGTTCTTCACGGGCTATCGTCCGCAGTTCTACTTCCGCACGACCGACGTGACCGGTTCGTTGGAACTGCTCGGCGGCGCGGAAATGTGCATGCCCGGCGACAACGTGAAGTTGAAGGTCGAGCTGATCTCGCCGATCGCCATGGACGAGAACGTGCGGTTCGCCATTCGTGAGGGCGGCCGGACGGTGGGTTCGGGCGTCGTGACGAAGGTCATCGAGTAAGTTCTTTGGTGGGGCAGGTTTTCATCCTGCCGCGCGTTGCGGCAGGCGGGAAACCGGCCCCACGAGGACGAGGCAGGCGGTTGGCCTGCCCTGGAGGGGTGTAGCTCAATTGGTAGAGCACCGGTCTCCAAAACCGGCGGTTGAGTGTTCGAGTCACTCCGCCCCTGCTTGTCGCCCTACCCGCGGCGGCGACCGGCGGCGGTCCCTGGTCTTAGGCGGAAAGATGACGCTGTGAACGGCTTCTTCCAGGAATTGTTCCAAGCCAGCATCTACAAGAAAAGCCAGGGCCGCATTACGCGCCAGGTGACCTTCGGGGCCCTGGCCCTTGCAGCGGCGGTGGGGTTGTGGCGCCTGCACCAAACGCTCATGTCGCCCCCCAAGTTCCTGACCAATTGGCTTGGCGGCGTCAGCGCGTGGTGGGATGCGGTGCACTGGGGGCTCCCGTTCGTCTTGTTGCTGGTGTGCTGGTGGATTGCGTATCGGCTGGTCAACCTGCCGCGGTTCGCCGACTTCCTGATCGCCGTGGAAGCCGAGATGAACAAGGTCTCCTGGCCGACTTGGAACGAACTGGTCCGAGGCTCGGTGGTCGTCCTGGCGACCATTCTGGCCTTGGCCGTGGTCTTGGCCGTGTTCGACCTGGCGTGGAGCAGCCTGTTCCGCTTTTTGGGAATTCTCTAGCCGGGGGATGGTGGCGTGTCGAGCGAGCCGAACAACTCGATCCACGAGCCGGACGCGAATCGCGATCGCCCGATGGACGCCGAGGGACTGCCCCCGGCCGACGTAAGGACCGCGCCGACGGTTGGCGACACCGGGCCCGGCGAGCCATCGCTCTCGGCTCCCGCGGTCCCCGCCGAAATCGCGGCAGAGCCCGCCGAAGGCCCAGCGACGGCGCCTTCGGTCGAGGCGGCGACCGAGGCGGGCGGCGAAATCCTCCCCGCGGTGGCCCTCCCTCGCGAGGCCGCAGCCGCCCCGTCGGAACCGGAAGTCCAGACCGTGCCCGCCGCGCCGCAGGCCGCAAAGCCCGCCGAGAGCGAACCGGTCGCCGAGGTCGCCAAGCCCTCGCTCCCCAAGTCGGACCGGATGGATTGGTACATCCTCAAGGTGCAGAGCAACCGCGAGGAGTCGATCCGCGAGGGATTGCGTCGCCGGATCGCCATTGCCGGCTACGAGCACTATTTCGGCGAGATCATCATCCCCACCGAGAAAATCACCGAGGTCAAGGGCGGCAAGAAGCGGACCTACAAGCGCAAGCTGTACCCGGGCTATCTCGTGGTCCAAATGGAGATCAACGAGGACACCTGGTTTCTGGTCCGAGAGACGCCGGGCATCGGCGACTTTACCGGGGCCGGAGGACATCCGACGCCCATGAACCCCCGCGAGGTTCAGGCGATCCTGGCCAAGCAGGAAGAAAAGCCGGATCAGCAAGAGAAGGTGAAGATCAACTTCCGCGTCGGGGACCGGGTGAAAATCAAGGAAGGCACCTTCGAGAACTTCGAAGGCGAGGTTTCGAACATCGACGAGACCAACGGCCGGGTGACGGTGCTGATCAACATCTTCGGCCGGAGTACCCCGGTGGACATCGAATACTGGCAGATCGAGGCGGTTTAGCCTCGGACGATCTGGTCAAGCGTTAGAAAGTCGGTACGATTCATGGCCAAGCAACTAGTAGGCACGGCGAAGTTCCATGTTCCTGGGGGGCAGGCCACCCCGGCCCCCCCGGTGGGAACGTCGCTGGGCAAGTACGGGATCAACCTCGGGCAGTTCGTGCAGCAATTCAACGAACGAACGCGGGAATACGCCGGCCTGCGCATCCCCGTCGTCGTTCGCGTGTACAACGACCGCAGCTTCGAGCTGGAGACCAAGAGCCCGGCGGCCGTGGATCTGCTCAAGCAGGCGGCGGGAATCGCCAAGGGGTCGGGCACGGCGCCCAAGGAGAAGGTGGGCAAGGTCACCCGCGCCCAGATCGACGAGATCGTCAAGAAGAAGATCAAGGACCTCAACGCCCGAGACGCGGAGCACGCCCGACGCATGATCGAAGGCACCGCCCGCA
>JANLFZ010000241.1:0-3560 GCA_024653385.1 Thermoguttaceae bacterium
CCGATCTTGCGCGGCAACCCCAGGGCTTCCTTGATCCAGTTTCGCTTGTGCTTCTGCGCGAATGCCTGAATGCTGTAGCCTAGTTGGTCCAAGACGAACCAGTAACTTTTCCACGGGGTCGGGATGGACAAGATCGGCAGTACGTCCTTAAGAGACGCGATTTCCGCATGAGCTTGCTGGGATTCCTTGGCACCGCATTTCTGCCGGAAGTCTGCGGCAACCCGCTCGAATTCGGCTCGCTTGTGCTCATCGTCCGACTCGCCAATTTGGGCCAGGGAGCCAAAGCCGTTTCGGCCCTTTGAGCCTACGCCCCCATAATGAGAAAGCAGCCAAAGCGCCGCCTGGGCTTGCCGGAGAATCAGGGGTGCAGGCAGGCGGACTGGAGCGGCTTTCGGGTTGGAGCCGGGCGCTCGATAATAGCCATCCCGGGCCGCAAGTTGGATATGCCACTTGGCACCTGGGGGAATCATGAAACGTTGTTTGCGTTCCCCAGGCTTCCCGGCGGGCATTTCATCCATGCCGTAGGAGAGGTAGAGGAAGCCGGGGGTCGTCTGGGAGTTGGGCGGTCGTTCGAGCTTCATCCGGTCCATGAAATCTTGGTCCGGCCGCAGTACATCGCGATTCTTTTTGTCCTTTTTGACGCACTTGCCTAGCACAGGGATCGGCAACGGCGACTGGTGGTCGCGCTGCACCGTGATACGGACCGGCCCGCCGGACTCGGTATCGCCCCATACGGCCACTTCCAGAGCGCGCAGCGTTTTCACGTCCACACAGGCGGCGTGCAGCGTCCGCCACCACCAGCGCAATAGTCCCCTGAGCGTAGCGGGGCGCAGGTCGCAATCGTCAGCCTGTTGGTTGGGGCCGGCCAGAAAAGCAGGCGTCACCAGTTCCAGCGTCGTCTCGAAGACGGCCCGCTTGAGGGAGGGACCGCTTTGGGCGGCTTGCCAAGTGGCCTTGAGGGCGCTCTGGACCGTGGGGGGTACTTCGGCCGCCGGCTCGAAGGCCCCGTAGCCGGACGCGGTCTTGGCCCCGGCACCGAGATGACACAATGCACCCAGAAGCCACTGCCGGGCCAAGTCCAGCAGTTCATTGGCCACATCGCTGCGGCGCTTCGCAAGTGGGAAGTTGAACGTGGTGCCCGGCTTGACTGCCAGGAAATAGACCGGCTCCGGATTCTCCCAGTCGCCCGGCGGATGGTCGTTATCGTCCGGCCGCGCCCGGTAATACTCCCGGTGGTGGTTGTTGACGATATCGACGATCAGTTGTGGCCAGCACTCCGGCCAGGCATCGTGGAACACGATGTTGCCGGACGACGCCTTGATCTCCGGCGAGCACGGATCGTCGTCGTGCTGGCGGCGCACCTGGGCAGGATGGTTGGGGTCTTTCATCTGCTTGAGCCGGTCGGGATTGGATGCCCAGCCGAACACGTCCTCGATCTGCCGCCACGCCTGCTTCTGGTCGGGCTGGGTCGGCAGCCAGACCGTTTCGGCATAAGCGCGGGCCATGCCCTTGAGGCCCGAGCCGGGAAGGTAGGCGAATCCATAGATGGGGTGCAGGCAGATGCCGGCGTTTTCCATGGCCGACGCCCGGGCCAAGTGCAGCGTCAGGGGGCCGATGGTCGTGCAACGAAGCGCTGAATTCTCGCGTTGGTTCGTGGTCGCCATCCAGCGATTGCGCAAGTCTAGAAACCATTGCGTATTGGGAGCCCTTTCGTGGTTGACTCCAACAACTTTGAGTAACGCGTGTTTGACAAACGATTGATCCGCTGACCGATAGATGAACTTGTCCAGCGCAAGTCCAGTATGGTCGCATCCGTGTGAATCGAGAATCCGACGGACGCCAACCGGAACAGCCGCGTACCGGCGCACGTCGGCAACTGCGCTTTGGCCCCGTTCTTCGTACTCAATGTCAAGTCCGGTCGCCAAGTCATCGAAGGCTAGCGCGCCCCAGCCGCCTGTTCGCACGGAATTCGGAGTGATCTCGCGGTTCGTCCCCTGCACGAATGGCTTCTTCACCCTTTGGTTTCGGCCCCGGTTATCACGCTCTTCAACTTCACGGATTTCCACGACGCCTATCGCCATGGTTAGCCCTCCCGCTCTTCTGTGAGTCCTTCGGCTTCGGCGAAGCGGTTGAGCCAGACTAGGTAGGCCAGCACCTCGCCGCTCGCCCGACGAAGGAAGTCCGAATCGCCCTTGACGATGCGTTCCACGAGGTCGCCCGGCTCGCCTTGCCGGGGAGGGATACGCTCGGTCATCCATTCGGTCAGTGCGGCTAGCAAGCCGGGCGCGTAAGCCTTGGCCTTCAAAAAGGCCAGCGCCTGGCCCAGCCCCGCCGCCATGATGCGCGTGGGTAGCTTCTTGGCCTGGCCGCCGAACTTCTTGGCCTGTTCGTGCGGCACTTTCTTCTCCTTGCCGTTCTCTTTGACGATTGTCGGAGGATACTGTGTCAGGATGTCCCGAATCACATCCCACGCATGGCTGGCGCGGCGCTGGTCCAGCGTCTGTCCGGGTTGTTGCGTTTTCGAACTCATCAGCCACCTTCCTTTCCGTTGACCAACCGCACGGCGCACAGCCCCTTGCCGGTCGTCTCGTCGCCACCGATCTGAAGAACCTTCACCTCGCCGAGCCCAGAACGCACGTACTTCAGCACCTCGGCAGCCTTGACAGGCCTTTTCTCGGCGCGGCTGTCGCTGGCGAACACCAGCGCGTAGAAGAGGGTCTCGGCCGGAAGGAACTCCTGATAGAACAGGGCCCCCTCCTTGACGGTCTTCTTCTCGTAGTCCAGTCCGATGCGGGCGACGACCTCGGTCGCGTGGCGCACGAAGTGCGTGAAGTAGTCGTCCTCCAAGACCACCAGGTGGCTCTTGAGGCGTTCCTTGGTGAACTCGTCCGACACGGAATGGGCGGCGATCCACTCGGCCACGTGGTTGGCGTCGGCCACGCGGGTGAACTCGAACTCCTCGAGCACCAGTTTCTTCGCCTGGCCGTCGGCCAGCACCATCGGCGAATCCTCGGAACAAGCGGCATCGGATCGCCCGAGGGCTTTCAGGTCCGACAGGGCCTCGATCTCGTCGTGCCCTGCCAGCTTCAGGTCGCGATGGAGACGTTCGAGCACAGCGGGGCAGGTCACCCAGGCGAACACGCCACGCAGCGAGCGCACCGGGAAGGCCAGGATGCGGGCGTCGGTCACGCTGAGGGCCCCCGCGTGCGAGCTGCCCTCGCCCGTGATCTTGCCCGGCCCGAAGACCGCAACCAGCATCGGATCCTCTTCGTTGGCTTTCTGCCGCCGTGTACGGCGCTGTCTCTCGGGCACGTCGTCGCCATCGTCCTCGAATTGCATCTTCGCCTGTTCCCGGCAGGCGTCGCGGAGGATGCCCTTGAGCGTCGAGCCGGGGATGACGGGCCACTGGGTGTGGCGCTCGCGCTGCACGGGCAGGTCGACCACGCCCAGGGCCGTGCCCGACCCGGGGTGCAGCGACGTCTGCGCGTGCAAGAACAACAGCGCGCCGGCAGGGGAATGACCACTGGCGTTACTCATCGGTCCACACTCCTTTCAGATAT
>JANLFZ010000241.1:3570-4566 GCA_024653385.1 Thermoguttaceae bacterium
GAGCCCCAGCCCTGGACCTGATCCCGAGGATCGTCGGCCAGGCAGTCGGGGAGCGGAACGGGTTGGTGATTCGAGTCGAGATAGTACACTGCGCCGGCCGGGACGGCGAACCGGGTCGGCTTGGGGCCGCCGCGCGCCAGATCCCAGCCGGAAACGGGCATCGCGCCCGGCACCGCGGCCGCAATCAGCCGGCCGTCGAGCGCTTGGGGTTTCCATCGCCCGGCGAATATGCCGGGGGTCGTCAAGAGCACCAGCGGCTTCTGATTTGCGCTGGCGGGCGTTGCCTCGGGCCATTCGAAGCGGTCCTTGCACTCCACCACCGTAATGTGCACGCGGCGGCCCTCGCCGCCGAAGGCGATCGTGTCGAGGGCCTTCAAAGCCGATATGGCCGTGTCGGCTTCCGCGTCGGGCACGGTGGCCTCGGCATAGAAGAACACGTCGCGCTTGAGCGCCAAGAGACTGATCGAGTAGATCTTGGTCTCTTCGGCCGAGAGCCGGTCCGGATGGACGGCGATGCCCGTGCGCTGGTCGTGCCCGAACAGGTGATGCTCCTCGACCACGTCCTTGTCCTGATCCTTGTCACTGTCCTTGGCAGACACCTTCTCGCCGCGGAGGAACTTTCGCAGGCCGTTAGCGGTCAAATAGCCCTTGACGGGTTCGGTCGGCTCGGGGCAGTGGTGCCAGAGCGGGCGGAGCCCTTGCTGCTGAGGGCCGGCGGTCTGTTGCCAGCCGGGAAGTTCCTCGCCCGCGATGGGACGAAGCCGGATCAACTCGCGGTCGTCCGGGCCGGCGCGGCCTTTGACCTGGTGCAGGACCGCCGGGGCGGGCACGAGCACCTCGAAATTGCACGATGGCGATTGCCCCTTATCGCGCGGCGGCTGCTCCTTTTTCTTGATGCACCGGGCCAGCCAGGGCCCGCGGAAACGGATGCGGCCTGCCCATTCGGGACCGCCCGCCTCGACAATGGCCTCGGCAAGGTTGGCGCCTTGCTTCAGG
>JANLFZ010000241.1:4576-5119 GCA_024653385.1 Thermoguttaceae bacterium
GATCGCCGAAGCGGCAGCCGTGGCGCTCCAGAATCGGGGTCATCAGCGCGCCGGCGAGGGTCTGCGGCAGGGGCAGCCCGGTCTGGCCTCGCGTGGCGGCCTCGAACGGCCGGCCGTCGCGGAAGAACAAGACATCGAGGGGTTCGAGTTTCAAGCCGACGGTCGTGGTCATTCGTCCCTCCCCCGCGCCAAGAACGACGCGGCTTGACAAAGGATGATGAACTGCCTGAGCGCTTCGCCCTGGTCGCGAAACCGCGGCTGGCCTGGGCTGCCTTCTTCGGCCGCTCGGCAACAGGCCGTGCAATACGTTTTGAACGCCTTGACGAGCTTCTTACCGGCGGCACGGGCGTCGCCCTGGCCGAACAGGCGCCGCGTGGACTCCTCGGCACGCCCAATGAGCCTCTTCATCTCGGCGTGAATGGCTGGAAGTTCGAGCGTCTGGAGCGTCTCGCACTCCGCCCGAAGATGATATGCCCAGCGGTCGCTTGCCTTGTTGACGAAGCACTGGCGCCAACCTTCGACTTCTTTGACGAAGTCCCACGG
>JANLFZ010000241.1:5129-9336 GCA_024653385.1 Thermoguttaceae bacterium
AAAGCGCCGTGGCATGCTCGCCCGAGCGGCGGCAGACGGCGATCTGGAGTGCGTCTCGCCCGGCCTTCTTGGCGGCCTTTTCGGCATCTCGGGCTTGTCGGAGCGCGAAACGCAGGTCCGCCTTGTAATGGACGATGGCCAGTCCGGCGCTGACCGTCGCACGCGATCCCATCAACAGGAGTTCCGGTTTGCCGTCAACCGGGGACTTCGATTCCATGCGGAAGGTCTCTCGCAACTCCTTCGCACAGGCCAGCGCGGTCCGGGTGGGCAGTATTGCCAGCACGTCGTCGCCGCCGGCGTAGATCAATCGGCCCTTGTGGCGTTCGACGATCTCGGGGACGAAGTACAGCGCGAAATTTGCCAAAGCCTCGCTGATGGCCGCGTGCAGGGCCGGGCCCACGGGCCGCTTGGCTTCCAGGGCCGACGCGGCATTCGGAAGCCTGCCGAAGTAGTCCCGCAGCTTAGGATGGAGGATCTCGCGAACCTTGGGCGAATTGTCGCCCCGCAGCCACCCGCCCATGTGGTCGCCATCCATCATGAGCACGGCGTAGTAGGTCGGGGGAGCCTCCTCGCGTCGGGCCTTCAGCAAGGAGTCCCACACCTCCTTGGGGACCTCTTCGTCGTCGCCATCCTCCTTGCCTTGCCTGGGGCTGGACCAGTGCAGCCACTGGCTGCTGTGTTGACTTCGGGAATATGCCTCGAGATCGGGATGCTTCTCGAGCCAGCACGCCGCGGCCACGGTGGCCGTGTCTTCGTAGCGAAAATCCTCCTTGCTAAGGTGGAGTTTCTTCCGCAAGAACGCCGGGGCCGCGAAGCGTTTGACCAGGGCCACCGCGCAGAACCGTTCCCGTTCTCGCAGGCGGACACCCTCCAGCTTGCACTTCTTACGGACCTCATCCCAGAACTTTCGCGAATCGTCCAGGCCGGCCGGGCCCATCTGTTCGTAGCTGCCCAAGAGGCTGCACTTGGGGGGAAACTCCTCGTTGCCTACGGCGACCGGCGTGGCCGGCGGCACGTGGCGAATCGAGCGTCGGGCCTGCATCAGGCGCGACGAGAGTTCCAGGCGGTGCTGCCACAGGCCCGCGTTATGGATGTGCCCGACGATCTCCGAAGGCTCGCCGCAGTCGCGGCAAGGTCCCGGGCCGTCGGAATCGTGCCCGGCCTCGCACCGCGAGTGAAGCACGTAGCCGGGGCACTCCTGGTCGGGGATCGCGTTGGCAAGTTTGCGCACCTTGCCGGCCTCGGGAAACGCCTTGTCGAATGTCTCCTTGCCGGCCAAGAGCTTGGCCAGTTCCTCATCGGTCGCCCGGTGCAAGGGCAGCACCGCGGTGTGCAGCTCGAAGTAGTTTTCGATCTGGTGCAACCAGTGCCGATCCCAATCGGCCCGGAGGCCCGCTTCCACATGGTCTTCGAAAACGTGGTGCAGTCTGTCGCGGACCTTCTCTGCCAAGTCCCGCCACGCTTGGCGGGCCTTTTCTTCGCAGGCAAGGGCCAACTCTTGTGCCTCGCGGCCGTCTTCGCCCCAGGGCACCAGGGCCAAGAAACGATTGGGGATGCACGGGATCGCGCACCGCTCGGGCGGCGGCGCGTCGATGGCCGATAGCTGTTTCTTGTCGCGCAGCCACAGGTCGAGCCACGGGAGTCCTCGCACCGCGGGATAGACCAGCGAGGTCGGCCCGAGACGTTCGACGACCGGCAGCATCGCTTGGAACGTCAGCCACGCCAGGATCATGCTGCCAGACCACAGATCGCGTAGCGACCGCGCGGCCTCGATGAACGGCTGAACCGGGCCGATCGCAAACGACAAGAACGCCTCGTGCGAGCCGATGCCGGTCTTCGCGGCCTTGAGCGCGGCCGTCGTATCCAGGTGGTGCCAGATCGTGTGGTCGGGCACGCGCGTGTCGGCCGGCAGGTGGGCGTACCACCGGGCGACTCGCGACAGCCGGTCCTTGAGCGTGCGCCAGAGCATCAGAAACCGTTGCTCGGTGTCGTCTATGTCGCGGACTGCCTGTTCGATGGCATCGCGCACGACGGCTTCGCGACAGTCCGAGACGGGCAACGGCTCCTCCTTGCCCGACAGGGGATGAAACGTCGTCAGTCGCCCCTGCTCGGGGGAAACCACAAGCGTCCTGGCGTTCGGGGTCGGCAAGCGTTCGGCCACGGACGCCAGGGTATCGGAAAGGTCCTTCAGTTCAGCCTCGGAGACGTCGTCTCCCAAGGCCGCGCGAAGGTAGCGCCTGGCACGTGCCTCGTGCTCGGCGATGTCGAGCGCTTTATCGGGCGGATCGTGGAGATACGCCACCAGGATGTCGCGAAAGCGGTTGGTCATGGTGTCACCCCATTCTTGGTGCAACAAGGTATTTCGGAGCGGCGCCGGGGCGCGCGTGCGGCCGTCAGGCCAGAGTGCCCCAAGACATGGCCCCAGAATGTGTGGCTTTTCGATGCCGGCCGCAAGGCGATTGGCCGACGAAGAAGCCAATGACGAGCATAGACGGCACGAGCCCGAGGCAGGTTCGCGCGGTCCGACGAAAGATCCCGACGACCGGGGACGCTCGAAGAGGCTGCCCGGTACGCGAAGCCGGCCTTGAACTCAAAGAGGACAAGCTGCCCCATGGTCGTCACCATGTCCTCGGGGATCTCGGTGCGCGAAAATCCACGTGCCGCGGGCCTGGAAAGCGGCCAGGGATCGAGCGTGGGGCCGACCGCCGGGCTGCTTGCAGGTCCCGCCCTTGGAGGCCCATTTTAGCCGACCGTTATGCGGCGGGGAAGAGACCCCCAGCCCTACACCCACTCTTGGACGTGCAGCCCGGACTTTTCGGACTTCGCGTTGCGTGTTGCACCGAGGCGGCGAGTCCCCGGGTCACTCGACGACCACGGCCTTGGCCGGGCACACCTCGCGGCAGGTGTCGCAGCGGGTACAGGCCGCGTCGTCGATCGCATGGCGGCGGTAGGGAGTCATGGGGATCGCGCCGACCGGGCATTGCTGGGCGCAGAGCGTGCAACCGAGGCATCGTTCGGTGATGCGGTAGTGGACGAGGTCCTTGCACTTGCCCGCCGGACATCGCCCCTTCAGGTGCTCCTCGTATTCGTGCCGGAAGTAGCGGAGCGTCGAGAGCACGGGGTTCGGGGCGGTCTTGCCCAATCCGCAGATGCTTGCCGAACCCACGGTGCGGGCCAACGATTCCAGGTCTTCCAGGTCGCCGGGTTTGCCGTGCCCGGCGACGATGCGGTCGAGGATATCGAGCATGCGCCGGGTGCCGATGCGGCAGAAGGTACACTTGCCGCACGACTGATCCTGGGTGAAGCGGAGGAAGTACCGGGCGATATCGACCATGCAGTCCGAATCGTCCAGCACCACCAGGCCGCCGGAACCCATGATCGCCCCGACGGCGGTGAGGGCTTCGTAATCGACCGGGGTATCGGCCAGTTCGGCGGGCACGCAGCCGCCGGAAGGACCGCCCACCTGCACCGCCTTGAAGCTGCGCCCCTCGGCCACCCCACCGCCGATCTCCTCGACGATCTCGCGCAAGGTGATGCCCATGGGCACCTCGATCAGCCCGCCGCGGCGGACCTTGCCGGCCAGGGCAAAAACCTTGGTGCCCTTGCTCTTCTCGGTACCCAAGGCGGCGAACTCCCGTCCCGAGTGGCGGAAGATCCACGGAATGAGCGCCAGCGTCTCGACGTTGTTGACGAGCGTGGGCTTTTGCCACAGGCCGTGCTCGGCGGGATAGGGTGGCCGAAGCCGAGGCATTCCGCGGCGGCCCTCGATCGAGGCCAACAGGGCCGTCTCTTCGCCGCAGACGAAGGCGCCGGCCCCTTCCTTGATGGCCAGGCGCAGCCGAAAGTCGCTACCGGCCACCGAGTTGCCCAAGAGCCCTCGCTCTTCGCACGTGGCCAGGGCCTCGCGGATGCGCTGGACGGCCAAGGGGTATTCGGCCCGGATGTAGAAGAACCCCTCGTGCGATCCGACGGCCAGCGCGGCGATGGCCATGCCCTCGATGACGCGGTATGGGAACGATTCGAGGATCATGCGGTCCATGAACGCACCGGGGTCGCCTTCGTCGGCGTTGCACACGACGTACTTGGGATGGGAGGGCTGTGCGCGCACCAGCTCCCACTTGCGCCCGGTGGGAAAACCTGCCCCGCCCCGGCCCCGCAGCCCCGAGGACTTGACCTCGTCGATTACCTCTTCCGGCGTGCGCTCCTG
>JANLFZ010000242.1 GCA_024653385.1 Thermoguttaceae bacterium
CATAGAGCACGACCCCCAGCGAATAGACGTCGCTGCGGCGGTCGGCGCGATGACCCTCACCCTGGGCCTGCTCGGGTGACATGTAGGCAGGCGTGCCCAGCACTTGCCCGTCATAGGTCATGGTGACTTCGCCCGCGTCACGTTTCGCCAGTCCGAAGTCGGTGATGTGCGGTTCCCCCGACGAGTCCATGAGGATGTTGCCAGGCTTCAGGTCGCGATGCACCACGCCGGCCTCGTGGGCGCTGTGCAACGCGTTGGCGAGTTTCCAGCAGAGTCGGGCAGCCTCCGTCGGGCAGGGGCGTTCGACCGAAAGCCGGTCGCGGAGTGTGACCCCTTCCACGAAATCGCTCACGATGAACAAGTGCTCGCCGTCTCGCCCTACCTCGTGGACGTTGACGATGTTGGGGTGCTTCACCTGGGCGGCCGCTCGGGCCTCGCGGAAAAACAACTCGACCTCCGCACTACTGAGATGGGTCCGATGGGGGATCTTCACTGCTACGATGCGGTCGAGCTGAACGTCGCGGGCCTTCCAGACCGTTCCGTATTGTCCCGCACCAATCCTCTCGTGCAATTCGAAGTGTGCGATCCTCGGAGCCGGACCATGGTATGGGGAGGTCTCGTCTCCGCCGAGGAGACTGAACTGGCTCCCGCAATTGGGGCAGTCGATCCGCACTAAGGGAGACTCGGATGACAGGTCAACCGATGACTGGCACGATGGGCAACGCACGCGGAGTTGTGCCTGGCGGTCGGCTCGCGTTGGCGTGCCTTGGAGAGAATGCAAGACCTGCGGCGTATGTTCAGCGGCGCCCGGCGATGAGCCGTTGGGCTGTTCACCTCCAGCAATGCCGTTCCGAGGGCCGATGACATCGTCGGTGATCATGTTCGTTCGAAACCCGGTTCATCGGGGATCGCAACGGGTTTCACTCGGCTTCAAGTCTTCTACACCATTCGGGCGGGGAGTGCAATAGGCGAGGTGGGGGGACACATTGCCGGCTATGGCATTAGCGCCGCAGACAGCCAGCCACCGGTCTTCGCTCGGCGCGCTTCAGGAAATGGCGCGTTCGCCGATGCCGACCATGCTTGCCGTCGCGGCCGTCGACAGTTCCGACTGCAACCCCGTTCGGTAGGGGTAGAACCCCCGGTCGGTCAGCGTGTGACTAAGCATCCTATAGCACTCTGCGGCGGCGGCTGTCTGGTCTGCATCCTCGGGGTCGTAGCAAACGCTAATCACGCCGACCAGCGCCCTCGCCGTCACTGCCGAGAGGGTAATGAGAGACTCGAAACCGTATCGGGCGAAGATCGGTTCAGCCGTGGCTACGACCTCCAAGGCGTCGCTCCCTCGCATCGGTGTTACAGGCGAGAACCACAACACACCAGCGCGGGCAACGTCGAGCGGTTCGGGCAGGCGTTTGTGACGCCAGAAAACGCCTCGGAGATG
The DNA here is from genome assembly GCA_024653385.1 of Thermoguttaceae bacterium. GTDB lineage: Bacteria > Planctomycetota > Planctomycetia > Pirellulales > Thermoguttaceae > JANLFZ01. Next base: position 1,439 of record JANLFZ010000242.1, read on the forward strand.
CTCGGCCGAGGGCTCGCCACAAAGCAGTCGGTATACCGAGTCGGCGCTTTCCACCGTCTCCAGAAGGCTGCGCCCCACACCCAGACGTGCTGAGAAACCCAGCGCTGTGCGACCAAGCTGCAACAGGCGTGGGCCGAAAAAGTGAACCCTCGCCACGCCGCGAAACGCCCGTCGGATATCGGCTCTGGCCGCTCTCACTGTGCGTCGTGAGCCGTACAAACCTCCCATCAAGTTCCACGCGCCGATCCCGTATTGCCGCCGCAATGTGGCGCGGACGTCGTCGGGCAAAGGCGTCTGTCCGGAGGTCTTTCCATACGGATATCGCCCCCGGGCCGAGATCACCCGCAGGTCATTGGCGATGTGTACCGTACTACGGACCACGCCATCCAGACAGAGCGGCCGCAGGACGTCGACCACGCGACCGAGATCATCAGCATGAGGAACCTTCAGGGCGAACCCAATCAAACGCTCAGGCTGCGGAAGCAGCCAAACGGTCATTCGCGTGATGATCCCTAGGTTTGACTGGGTGAACGCCCCATCAAGCCACGGGCCTAAGCCGTAAGGGAAGACATCGGCAGCCCGCGCGTTGGAATAATCGCCAAAACCAGTGTGGGCCACCCGACCGTCGGGCAAGACCACCTCCATGTTCGCCATGTGAAGGATACGGTTACCGTAAGGCGTGTGACCAAAACCCCGCTGCAAGACGTTGCCTACAATCGAGGCGTCTGGGCCGGCACCCGTGGCATCAGGGACCAGCGGGATCTGGTGCTCCCGGAGGAAGTCGTAAAGCTGTTGCTGGCTGACGCCTGGCTCGATCACCGCGTAGGCCAAATCGGTGTTCACCTCCAGGATGCGATTCATCCGTGAGAGGTCAACTATCACCATGCCCTCTTTCGGCGGCAGTGGGCCACCGTAACCCCAATTCTGGCCACGGCTAATCGGGTGAAGGGACAAACCACACTCGCGGGCAATTCGCACGACTGCGACCACTTCGTCACGCGCGCCAGGGCGAACTGCGGCGGCCGGTCGAGTCCGCCACTTCTCCGGCAGCGTGGTGCGGCAGTACTGCGTCGCAAGCTGCTCGCCCAGCGCAATGTGCTCGGATCCCAAGAGAGCGGACCAAGCCTTCACAGCCCGGGCAAGGCCGGTCTCTCCGGCGGAACTTGGCGAGGTGGAAGCAAAAGGCACTGGCGGTTCGGGGACCTGCGACATGGTGTCTTCGCTCGACTGCCTTTCGTTGCCCTCACGCGGCGGGCCAGGGGGGACTCCAGGGCGACACGCGACGTGTCCTGTCAAGCATAGATCGAAGATGCGGGCTGTCGAGTTCCGGCGAAGAGTCGTCCCACCTGGCATTGCATTATGCCGCAAGGTGCAAATTCTCGCAACTCCCCCGCGGAAAAGGAATGATGTCGCCACACCCGTCATCGGAGGGATGAAAGGGCCATGCCGGGTGTTTGCGGGCCGGCCCCGGCAGGGCGTTCGAAGCCTCGTCACGCCAGCGTCTTGCGGAAACGCCCGACCACCAGCCCGAGGATCGTCGTCCCGAGAATCGCCAGCGCGGCCATCTCGCGCCACAAGACCTCCGGCCCGACCCCTTTGAGGAAGATCGCCCGCACGATCACCAGGAACCAGCGAAGCGGGTTTACGAGCGTCAGCCACTGGACCACCAGGGGCATGTTCGCGATCGGGAACGCGAAGCCCGACAAGAGCATCGCCGGGAAGAAGAAGAAAAACGTGCTCATCATCGCCTGCTGTTGCGTCTGGCTGACGGTCGAGATGTACAGTCCGGCCCCCAGGGTCGTCATCAGGTATAACCCCGTGGCGAAGTACAACAGCCCAAGGCTGCCGCGGATCGGCACGCCGAACCAGAGCGTGCCCACGAGCGTGACCAGCGTCACATCGACGAACCCGATCAGGGCGAAGGGCACCGTCTTGCCGAGGATGAACTCGCCCGGCGTGATCGGCGTGACGAGGATCTGCTCCATCGTGCCGATCTCCTTCTCGCGGACCACGGCCATGCTGGTCAACAGCAGGGTGACGAGCGTCACCACGATGACGATCACCCCGGGCACGAAGAAGTTGCGGCTTTCGAGGTTCTCGTTGAACCAAGCCCGGGGTTCGAGATCCACGAGGCTCGCGTCGCGCGCGCGACCGGTGGCGCGTTCGAGACGCTCCAGGACGATTTGCTCCGAGGCCGCCGCGGCGATCCGCGAGGCGTAGCTCATCACCACGGCCGCCGTGTTCGAGTCGGTGCCGTCGACGATCACCTGGACCCGGGCGGTCCGGCCCGCACGAAGATCTTCCATGAAGCCGGGGTCGATGCGCAACAGCGTGCTGACGCGGCCGCGGTCGATCAGTTCCTGGGCCCGCTCTTCCGAATCGACGTGTTCCACCACCTCGAAGTGGCCCGACCCGGTAAACCGCGAGATGAACTCGCGGCTGTCCTCCGAATGGTCCCGGTCGTAAACCGCCGTGGCCACGCGCTCGACATCGAGCGTCACGGCGTAGCTGATCACCAGGGTCTGCACGCACGGGATGACGAAGACCACGGTGCGCATCCGCGGGTCGCGGAAGACCTGGATGAACTCCTTGATCAGCATGTGGCGTATGCGTTCGAACATGATGATCGGCGGTCCGGGTTCCTCGGCCGGTTCTCCACGGCGTGGCCCGACCGGGGCAACGGCTTGCACCCCCGGACCATGCCTCTTACATGAGTTTCTTCTTGAACTTCACCTTGGCCAAAAGCACCATCACCGTGCCGTAGACCGTCAACAACGCGGCCTCGAGGGCCAGAAGCTCCAGCCCCACGCCCTTGAGGTAGAGGCCGTGAAGCACCCGCACGAAATACCGCGCGGGCACGACGTAGGTGATCATCTGGATGATCCGCGGCATGTTGGCGATGGGCACCATGAATCCTGAAAGCAAGAAGGCCGGCAAGAACGTGGTGATCATCGCGATCTGGCTGGCCAGGAGTTGGCTCTTGGTGACGATGCTGATGAGCATGCCCATCGCCAACGAGCCGGCCAGAAAGATCGAGCCGATGCCGAAGATCAAGGCCGGGTTGCCCCGCAACGGCACCCGGAACACGAACTCGCCCATCAGCACCGCCAAGAGCACGTCGAACATGCCGATGGCGAAATAGGGGATCAGCTTGCCGAGGATCAACTCCGGGCCCTTGACCGGGGTCGAGATGAGCTGTTCCATGGTACCCCGCTCCCACTCGCGGGCCACGGTCAGCGAGGTCAACAAAGCCGCGATGACCATCATGATCACCGCGATCAGCCCGGGGATGATGTAGTTCTTCGACTCCATGTCGGCGTTGAACCACACGCGGGGCCGCAGATCCAGCGGCACGCGCAACGGCGGGCCGCCGAGTCGCCGCAGTTCGGCCAAGGCCACTTCCTGGCCGTAGGTGCGCGCAATCGCCTCGGCATACCCCAGGGCAATGGTGGCCGTGTTCGAGTCCGTGCCGTCGACGATCATCTGGACCGGCGCGCTGCGGCCGGTCTCCAATCGCGTCGCGAAATCGCTGGGAAGCACCATCGCCACGATCGCCCGGCGGGTATTCAACGCCTCGTCGATCTCGCGCGGCGAGTCGACGTGGCCGACCAGCGAGAAATACGGCGACAGATCGAAGCGGCTGACGAACTCGCGGCTGGCGTGCGTGCCGCTCTGGTCCCAGACGATCATCGGCACGTTGTCGACGTCCATCGTCAGCGCGTACCCGAAGAGCACCAGCATGAGCATGGGAATGGCGATCGCCATGCCCAGGCTCCGCGGATCGCGGACGATGTGCAGGAACTCCTTGCGGGCGATGGCCGCGACGCGGCGGGGTTTCATTGCCGGACCTCCGCCTGAGGCGCTTCGGCCCGATCGTGGGCCTCGATGAGCGAGACGAACACGTCTTCGAGCGAGGGGACGATGCGCTCGACCCGCTCGACGCGATAACCCCGCTCGACCAGCAGGCTGCGCACGCGCGGCGCCGCCTCCGAGGCGTCGTCGACCACCGCGTGCAGCCCCTTGCCAAACAGCGCGACCTCGTTGACGGCCCCAAGTCGCTCCAGCTCGCCCATCGCCTGCTCGGCGCGGTCGCAAACGATCTCGAGGATGTGCTCTTTCATGAGCGTGGTCTTGAGGGTCTCGGGCGTGCCCAGGGCGATCAGCTCGCCCCGGTAGATCAACCCCAACCGGTCGCAGTACTCGGCTTCGTCCATGTAATGCGTGGTGACGAACACCGTGACCCCCTCGCCGGCCATGTGGTAGATCAGGTCCCAGAATTGGCGGCGGCTGATGGGGTCGACGCCCGAGGTCGGCTCGTCGAGAAACACGATGGGCGGCCTGTGGACGATCGCGCAGCCGAGGGCCAGACGCTGCTTCCACCCCCCCGAGAGCACGCCCGTGGGCCGGCGGCGGTGCTCGACCAGCCCGGCCATCTCGAGCACCCACTGCTTGCGCGCCGGCTTCTCGGCGGCCGGGATGCGGTAGATGCCGCTGTAGAAGTCGATGTTCTCTTCGACCGTCAGATCCTGATAGAGCGAGAACTTCTGGCTCATGTAGCCGATCGTGGCCTTGATCTGCTCGGCCTGCGTGCGGATGTCGAAGCCGCCCACCGTGCCCGACCCCGACGTGGGCGCAAGGATGCCGCAGAGCATGCGGATCGTGGTCGATTTGCCGGCCCCGTTGGGCCCCAGAAACCCGAAGACTTCGCCTTGCGGCACGTCGAACGTCACGCGGTTGACGGCGACAAAACTGCCGAAACGCTTCTCGAGGTCGTGGACGCAAACGGCATGCATGACGGCGCGGGCGTGGAGGGGAAGACACGTTTTTCAACCCTCAAGGGCCCGAAAAACGCGCCCGTCCCCGGTTTGTGGACGATTAGTTCTGACGGTGTGGCACTCCTTGACCGCTGCCGGGCCCCGCTTTTTCTCCGATCGGAGAACGCCTCCCCGGCAGCGGTCAAGGAGTGGCGCACTCCCAAGATGGTGCAAGTCGATTCAGTTTCCCAGGACCGATACGAAAACGTCTTCCAGCGAAGGTTCGATGGCGCGGATTTCCTCGGTCGCGATCCCCTCGGCCCCAAGCAGCGACTGGGTCTGGCGCGCGGCGGCGTCCGGTTCGGTGGTGACCACGTGGATGCGGTCGCCGAACAAGCCCACCGAGACGCCCGACAGGCGATGGCGCAGCACTGCGGCCGCCCGGCGCGGTTGGGCCGCGCGGACCTCGAGGATCGTCCCCCGCATGAGCTGCTTCACCTCGTCGGGTGTGCCCAGGGCAAGCAGCTTTCCCTGGTGGATCAACGCCAGGCGGTTGCACCGCTCGGCCTCGTCGAGGTACGCGGTCGAGACGAAGATCGTCACGCGCTCGCGCAGCAGTTGATAGAGGATTCTCCAGAAGTCGCGGCGCGAGACCGGGTCCACGCCGTTGGTCGGCTCGTCGAGGAACAACACGCGCGGCGTGTGGACCAAGGCGCAGGCCAGGCCGAGCTTCTGCTTCATCCCGCCCGACAGGTTCCCCGCCAGGCGCCGGCGGAACGGCGCGAGATTGCTGAAGGCCAAGAGCCGGTCGATCGTCTGGTCGCGCCCGCGCCGCGGCACGTCGTAGATGTCGGCGTAGAAATGCAGGTTCTCGAGCACCGTGAGGTCGGGATAGAGGCCGAACCGCTGGCTCATGTACCCGATGTGCTCCTTGATCGCCTCGGCATCGCGGACCACGTGGTACCCGGCGACCCAGGCGTCGCCCGAGGTGGGCTCCATGATCGCGGTGAGCAATCGCATGGCGGTCGTCTTGCCGGCCCCGTCGGGTCCCACCAACCCGAAGATCTCGCCCTGGGCCACTTGGAGCGTCAGCCGATCGACGGCCACGAGGTCGCCGAAGGTCTTGGTCAGTTGCTCGGTGCGGATGGCGTCCATCACGATACTCCTGCGCGGGTGGCAGTGCTCGCCTGCGGCCGCGGCATGCCTGACCGGCTGCGAGGAAGGTCCTCGGCGGAAGCGGGCAAGCAGTCGCACGCGGTCGACACTCCCACGATCACGCGACACGCTTTACGGCGTGCCGACCACGATCTCCGCGTCGGCGGGCATCCCGCGCTTCAATTCCAGTTCGGGGTTCTCGACGTAGATCTTGATGCGGTAGACCAGTTTGGTCCGCTCCTTTTCGGTCTGGACGTTCTTCGGGGTGAACTCGGCTTCCGAGGCGATGAAGCCCACGCGCCCCTGGTAGACCTTGCCGGGCCGCCCGTCGGTCGTGACTCGCGCCTCCTGCCCGTACTTGACCCGCTCGAGGTCCTCCGCGTCGATGTACGCCCGCAGCCAGGGGCGGCTCAGGTCGCCGAGCGTGACGACCGGGGTGCCCGGGGCGACGTACTCGCCCGGCTCGACGTTCTTCGAAAGCACCACGCCGGCAAAGGGAGCCACGATGGTCGCGTAGCTCAAGCGCGTCTCGGCCAGCTCGAGGGCCGCCTTGGCCTGCGCGACCTTGGCGGCGGCCTGGGCGATGGTCTCGCGTCGGGGGCCCGCCACGGCCAGATCGAATTGCGCCTTGGCCTGGAGGTACGCCCGGCGGGCCTGGTCTTTCTCTTCAGCCCGGGGGCCTTCCCTGGCAAGCTCGAGTCGCTGCTGGGCCTCGACGAGTTGGGCCGCGGCCACATCGAACGCCGCCTTCTGGCGATCGTAGGTCTCTTGCGAGATGATGTGGCTTTGATAGAGCTTCTCGGCCCGGGCCAGTTCGGCCTCGAGGCGGATCTTCTCCGTCAGCGCGCTTTGCACCGCCGACTCGGCAACGCGGATCTCCTGCGGCCGCGAGCCCTTCTCCGCGGCTTCCAGGGCCGCAGCGGCCTTCTCCATGGCGGCCTTGGCCGCCGCGATCTCCTCGGGCCGGGTGCCGGCACGCAGTTCGTCCCAGAGGGCCGTCGCCGCCTCCAGCTCGGCACGCCGCATGGCCACCTCAGCCTCCAAATCGCGCTGGTCCAATCGCGCGATCACCTGGCCTTGCTCGACCCACATTCCCTCGTCCACCAGCCGCTGTTCGACGCGGCCGGGGATCTTGAAACCCACCTCGACGTCGGTCACCTCGATGTTGCCCGACACGCGAAGGACCCCCGGCGCATCGTGGTTCGAGCGGGCGATGCCGAACCGATAGACCAAGGCGGCGAGGATCGCGGCGGCGACGACCAGCACGGGGACGACTTTTCGCGGATTCATCGCGAGGACACCTTGTGACGCAACATTCACATCGGGTGGACGGCCGCCTAGGCGTCCTTCACGGCGATCGCACTACGGTAAACCTGCCAGGCCCGCTCCGCGTGCCGGGTGACGTCGAAACCCCCATCGCTCAGATGCCAGAGGATCGCCGCGGGCATCACGATGCCCAAGAAGAGCAATGCGGCCGTGGGCGGATCCAGGTCCGCGCGGATGCAACCCGCCGCCTGTCCCTCGGCCACCAACTCGGCGATCTTGCCCAGGTACGCCGCGGCGATCCGTTGCACCCGAGCCTTGCGCTTTGGGTCGTCGCTATGGGCATCGTCGGAAAACACAATTCGGGGAAATGTCCTTCCCTCGCGGATGAACCGCACGTGCCGGAAGAGCACGCCGCGGAGCCGATCGAGCGGGTCGGCCGCCTCGTCGCGCGCGGCCTGCACGTTGGCCAACAGGCGCGACTCGATCAGATCGAGCACCGCCATCAGAATCTCGTCCTTGCTCTTGAAGTGCCGGTAGATGCCCGAGGGAACCAACCCCACGCGCCGGGCCACCGCCGCCACACTGAGCCGGTGGACGCCCCGAGCGGCAACCAGCGCCAAGGCCGCTTCGGCAATCTGCTCGCGCCGAATCTCGGTATCCAGCTTCTCCTCAGCCATCTCCGCGCCTCCATTGTGATTCTACGTTCA
>JANLFZ010000243.1:0-555 GCA_024653385.1 Thermoguttaceae bacterium
GAGTCGGTCGTCGATGCCGTCCCTCCCCCGTTTGCGGTCGACGCCAGTTACGCCTACCGGTCGGTCAATGCGGCCAGTCCGTACAGCCCCGGCGACCGGATCACGTTCCTCAATGGGAAGACGTTCACCTACACCAGCAAAGATCCGCTGCTACCGCCAGGCATGACCCACGTAACCGGTGCCCCCGGCGTGACGGCTGGGCGCACGGCCGTGCGCTTCGGGGCCGGCTACACGGCCCAGCAAATGGCCCAGGCCATCGCCACGGCGATCAACTCGTCGGGCATCGGCGTGACCGGCAGCGTCGTGGGCGCCACCGTGGAACTGAGCGGCGCGGCCACGACCAATCCGGTCAATCTGGCAGGCGCTCCCCAGTTGGACTTCGCGGGCGAGGGCGTCGGCGGCGATATCACGGGCATGGCCTACCTGAACGTGCCCGGCATCGGCAACCGCCTGTTTGCCGTCTCCACGGAGGGCGGCCTGTACTATGTCGACAACGAAACCAGCGCCACGGCCAACGGCGGCTCGTGGGGCTTCCGGCCGGTCGATCCGCAAGGG
>JANLFZ010000243.1:565-9305 GCA_024653385.1 Thermoguttaceae bacterium
GCACTACATCGCCCAGATCTTCGACCCGACCAGTAACCCGAACAATCCGACCCCGATCCGGTTCTCGGGGTTGGCGGCCGGGCCGCAGAACGTCGAGGACGGCCGCTTCGCCCAGACCTTGTTCGCCTCGAGCAGCACGGGCGTGGTGTACGCCTTGAACACGGCGGGCACGCTGTTGGGGATCTTCAGCGGCGGGGCCAAGAGCGTCGCCCCGGCCGTCGGCGGCATGACCGGCGTCACCTTCTCGCCCATCGACTACAACCTCTGGCACTGGACGACCGAGCGTTGGGGCGACTTCGGCCACGCGGGTTACGCCACCACCGACTTCTCGCGCGTGCCGCAGGAAGGCTATTACACGCCGAACAATTACTCGGTGTGGAACAATAACCAGAGCTACTACTTCGGCCTGGACGACCCCTACGACGGCGAAAACAACCAGACCCAGCCGGGCGCGACCAACTTCAGCTCGAATCAGAACAGCGACGGCAGCCGCTTGCAGACGTACAACATGCCCGGCGGGGCCTACGGCGCCATGACCAGCGGCACGTTCAGCCTCAAGGGCTATAGCGCCGCCGACAAGCCCACGCTGTACTTCAGCTACTACGCGCACACCCAGAACAGCGCCGACTTCGACGGCCTGCGCGTGTTCGTCTCGAACGACGGGGCGAACTGGACGCTCATGGCCACGAACACGGACCTCAACGACGGGCTGTTGATCCGGCCCGCGATCGAGGAGCCCGGCATTGCCAGCACCTACATCCGCGAGATCCACGACGGCGGCGGCGGTGTGTGGCGCCAGGCGAGGATCGACTTGAGCCAGTTCGCCGGGCTGGACAACCTGCGCATTCGCTTCGACTTCAGCACCGCCAGCGACATGGACATCGGTGTGTTGGGAACCGGCGGCGAGTACCTCGCCGCGCCCCCGGCGGCCGAGCTGCACGACGGCGACACGTTCACGATCGACGGCGTGACCTTCGAGTTCGATCTGGGCTATGCCCTGGTGCTTCCCAACGCCGCCGGCGCGCAGATCAAGGAAGACCCCAATCCGCTCCAGCCGTACGGGGAATACGTCACCATTAGCGACGGCGCCCGGACGCGGACCTTCGAGTTCACCAAGGCGGGCGGCATCCATCCCACGTCGAACGTGGCGGTGGTCATCACCGACGACATGACGACCCGGCAGGTGGCCGACGCCCTGGCGGCGGCGATCAACGCCGAGCAGGCCGCGGGCCGGCTTGCCGTGACGGCCTATGTGCCGCCGGACCCGGCCGACCCCCGCGCGGCCGATGCCATTTTCCAGGGCCCCAACGGCAACCGGGTGTTCCTGATCGGCGCCACGACGGTCACGCAGGGGACGCATTACGCCCCCGCGCCGTTGGCCCTGGCGATCGAGGGGAGCCAGCCCGGGCAGTTGACGGGGGCCAACGTGCCGGTGTACGTCCGGCCCGACATGAACCGGGTGGAGGTCTCGCGCCTGGTGACCAACGCGGTCAACCGGCAGTTCCGCGCGCTGCCCGACCAGATTTACGTCCCGCCCGCCATGACGGCGGCGACGCTCAACAACACGTCGTTCACCATCACGGGCCTCAGCGCGATCAACGTGCCGACCCGGGTGACGTTTACGTTCTCGACGGCCTCGGCCGGGAACACCGTGCTCGGTCCGCAGTCGGTGCGCATCGGCCTCCAAGGCGCGAACACGCCGGCCCTGATCGCGTCGCGGATCGCCGCGGCGATCAATCTGCTCAACAGCAGCACCGGCTGGCGGGTGACCGCCACCAGCACACCCGATGGTTTCGTGCAGCTTGCCGGGCCGCAGACGGCGTTCGACGCCGGCACCGGCCCGCTGCGCCCGTACGACGTCAACGAGACGACGATCAAGCTCGACGAGCGCGAGGACGACAGTCGGAATCAGGCCCAACCGTTGATGCACGTCTACACGCACGCGGTCAGCGCCCCCGGGCCCTTGTTCCACAGCAACGTGCTTCAGGGCGACACGACCGACAAGAGCTACGGGTCGTCGGCACGCAACAACAACCGGTACTTCGACTTCCGGCGCGGGCAGAACAACAGCTTCGAGGGCTGGTACATCGACGACGTGATCATCGGCTTTGCCGAGCGGGGCGAGATCGTGACGAATGCCCCGGCGGGCGTGACGGGGTTCGACTTCGCCGGGTCGCTCCAGCCGACCGACCCGATCGTGCTCCAGGGGTCGTACCAACTCGAGATCCGCCGCGGCGACGAGTTCGGCACGCTCTTGACGCCGCCCGACAGCCCCTACAAGGTCACCCGGCTGTACACCCAGGCCGACACGAACGACCGCTGGACCCAGGCGTTCACGCTCGAAATTCCGGCGGCCAGCAACATCGCGCACGGCGACCGGATCTGGATCGACGACGGGGTGAAGCGGCAGGAGTTCGTGTTCCTCGATTCGCAGATCGGCGGCTCCACCGGGAACGCGGTGCCGGTGTACTTCCAGAGCGCCCAGTCGGCCGGCACGGTCGCCAACAGCGTGGCGGCGGCCGTCAACCAGGCGTATGCCCAGGGCCGGCTGAACGTGGCGGCCATCTCGATCTCGACGAGCCAACGCGTGGACCTCTGGGGCGCGGTCAGCGTGGGAGGCACGATCGGCGGCCAGCCGCTAAAGCGGACGGTCTTCGGCACGGTCGAGGCGGCGGCCGACGAGCGGTTCCGGCTGTTCCCACCGGGCGGCGCGCAGATCCAGGAAGGCCAGACCTTCCAGATCGCCGACCGCAGCGGGAACGTGGTCGACTTCATGTATCTGCTGGCGACCGGCGGCCGGACGCCCCCGGCGGGCACCTTCGCCGTGTACTTCCAGCCCAACCAGAGCCAGTGGCAGATCACCACGCTGGTGAGCAACGCGATCCAGGCGGCCATTGCGGCGGGCCGGCTCAATGTGCAGTTCGACACGGCCAACGCCGTGCCGGGCACCATCGCGCTGATCGACGTGGCCTCGACCCAAGGCATCGAGTACACGACCTACTTCGTGACGTTCCCCAATCCGGGCGAGACCTACTTCCACGCCGACACGGCGGGCAATCCGCTGATCGGCGATCGCAACCTCACGCGCGAAAAAGGCCAAATCGTCCTCCAGGGCAACTCGATCCTCTACTCCGAGCAGTGGGGTATCCGGGTCGAGCCGGCCGCGCGCGACGACTGGCCGCACCCGGGCTCGGGCCGCACGATCAACGCCGCGAACCAACTCGTGCCGGGCATCATGATCGGCAACAACGTGATCGCCTACAGCGGCACGGGCGGCATCCGGTTCTCGGGCGACACGAACCCGGCCGGTCAACCCACCGGCGCGGTCCCGTTCGGCCGGATCGTCAACAACACGATCTACGGTCCGAAGGGCGCCGGTCCGGCGGGGATCGGCATCCAGGTGGTCAACAACGCCAGCCCCACGCTGTTGAACAACGTGGTGGCGAACCTGGGCACGGGCATTTTCGTCGATGCCAGCTCGGCCAACGCGGGAACCGTCATCGGCGGGACCGCGTTCAGCCTGACCAACCTTCAGAACGTGGGCGGCAGCGCGACCACCGGCAGCTTCGCGGTGTTCGTGCCGGCCGGGGCGCCTTTGTTCGTGGACCCCAACAACGAGAACTTCTACCCCAACCACCTCTCGGCGGTGATCGACAGCTCGATCAACTCGCTCCAGGAACGGCAGGCGTATTACAACGCCGTGCTCCAGCCGATCGGCATTCCGCCCTCGCCGATCGTCGCCCCGCAACTGGACATGTTCGGCCAGTTGCGCATGGACGATCCGGCGGTGGCCTCGCCGCCGGGCTTGGGGGCGAACGTGTTCAAGGACCGCGGGGCGATCGACCGGGTCGACTTCGTCGGGCCGACCGGCTCGCTCATCGTGCCCTTGGACAACGATCCGGCGGGCGTGGACCGCGACCCCAACCTGCACGACGTGGCCATTGTCGGCGTGACGCTGACCGAGTTCGACATCCAGCTCCGCGACGCGGGCGGTGTCGGCGTGTATGACGCCAGCGTCCAGGCCGACCAGTTGGTCCTGCGCAAGGACGGCGTCGCCATGACCGAGGGGCTCGATTACTTCTTCGTCTACAACTCGACGAACGACGTGATCACGCTCTACCCGGCGGCGGGCGTGTGGGCCCACTCGAGCACGTACACGATCGAGCTGTTGCCGGGCATTGTCGACCGGGCGAACAACCCGATCCAGCCGAACCGGTTCGACGGATCGACGCGCTTCACGATCGCGATTTCGGGGATCGACTACGGCGACGCGCCCGATCCGTGGGACGCCCTCCAGCCCGCCGTGCCCGGCCGCTATCCGACCTTGCTCGAACACGACGGCGCCCGGCACATCGTGCTCTCGGGGGTGTACCTCGGCAGCGGCGTGACCCGCGAGCAGAACGGCCGGCCCGATGCGATGGCCGCGGGCGATGCCCTGGACGACGGCGTCGTGCCCGTCGACGGCAACTGGGGCCTGCTGAGCGACGCCGACGGATCGGTGAAGCAGATCGAGGTGACCATCTCGGCGGCCGGTTACGTCGATGCCTGGATCGACTGGAACCGCGACGGCGACTGGGGCGACGCGGGCGAGAAACTCGCCTTCTTCGACCCGATCACCAGCGCGCCGATCACCATGCCACTCTCGGCCGGCACGCACACCCTGGCCTTCCAGGTGCCCGCCGCGCTTTCGACGCTGGGCGAGAGCTTCGCCCGGTTCCGCTACAGCCAAGCCGGTCTATTGAGCAACGGGCAGCCGATGGCCCCGACCGGCGAGGCGCCCGACGGCGAGGTGGAAGACTACTGGGTCAAGATCATTCCGTTCGAGGAGGACTACGGCGATGCCCCGATGTACGCCGACGAGTCGCCCCACGCGACCAGCGCGACGACGGGCGACCAGGCGGCGCGGCACCGGATCCTGCCCGGCTTCTACCTCGGCGGCGCGATCGACCCGGATCTCGACGGCCGGCCCACCACCGCGGCCGACGGCGACGACCTGGCGTTCTCGGACGACGAGGACGGCATCGACCTGAGCGAGACGTTCCTGGTGCCCAGTTCACCCGACCCGGGCGTTCCGTTGAATACGGCCACGATCCTGGTCACGGTGACCGGCGGCAACGGCGTGCTCGATGCGTGGATCGACTGGAACATGGACGGCGACTGGAACGAGCCCAACGAGAAGCTCGTGTTCACCAACCCGGGCGGCGGCCAGGTGACCTACACCCAGGTCAACGCCCTGAGCTTCGAGGTGCCGCGCGGGATCACCACGGGATCGACGTATGCCCGGTTCCGGCTGACGACGGGCAGCACGGCGTATCCGGGCGGCGTGGCTTCGCCGACCGGCCCGGCCGATGACGGCGAGGTCGAGGATTACCGCGTGCAGATCATGGAGCAGGCCCGCGACTACGGCGACGCGCCCCAGCCGACCTATCCGACCGACGCGGCCAGCGGCGGCGCCGTGCACCTCCGCGGCGCGTACCAGTACGGGCCCGGCCAGTACCGTTCGCTGGGGTTGGGCACGCGGGTGGACTTCGAGCCCGACGGCCGGCCCTCGGCCAACGCCGACGGCGACGATAAAGACCTGGCCGACGACGAGGACGGCGTGATCGTGGGCGTCGGGGGCACGATCCGCGCCGGCGAGATGAACCAGATCGTCGTCACCACGGCGACCCCGGGCGGCGGCGCCTCGATCTACGACCCGCGCCCCACCTACCTCAACGGCTGGATCGACTTCGACGGCGACGGCTGGGACGACCCCGAAGACCACGTCTTCCAGGACGTCGAGATCACGTCGACCAGCCAGACGCTCAACTTCTTCGCGCCGCTGGTCGCGGGCGTGACGCGACAGACCTACGCGCGGTTCCGCTACAGCCACACGCCCGGCCTCTCGTTCAACGGCCCGGTGGTCACCGACTGGACCGATCCGGCCCAGGTGGCGATGGTGCCCGACGGCGAGGTCGAGGATTACCAGATCACGCTGGAAGTGGGCACGGGCAAGATCAGCGGCTACAAGTTCGAGGATCGCAACGCCAACGGCGTGTGGGACCGGACCGTGGTGCAGGACACCTCGTCGATCTCGTGGCAGCCCGGCGGGACGTCGATCCTCGGGCCGGGCGACGACATGGTCTCGTCGGCCCAGCCGTTCGGATTCGACTTCGAGTTCTACGGCAACCGCTACCAGTCGTTCTATGTGAGCACCAACGGCATCATCAGCCTCGGGGCACCGGTGTCCGGCTACCGCGGTTCGCTCCAGCAGCCCGAGGCGATCGTGGCCCCGTTCTGGGCCGACGCCGATACGCGCGGCGCGGGCACGGTGACGCTCGTGCGCGGCACGAGCCAGCGGGGCAACCCGTTCGTCGAGATCGACTGGACGGGCATCGGCTACTACCCGCAAAAGTCCGACAAGCTGAACACCTTCAAGCTCTACATCGAGGACGATGCGGGCGGCGATATCGTGGCCTTCCGGTACGACATCCTCCAGTGGACCGACGCGCTGAACGGCGCGCAGATCGGGTTCAACGGCGGGACGGGCCAGGGCTACTTCGTGGTGGCCCAGCCCAAGACCTCGGCCGATCTGAGCCAACTGGTGCAGAACGGCGAGTACAAGTACCGCTTCGACCCGGCGACCGGCAAGCCGCTGGGAGTCGAGCCGGCCCGGCCCGGACTCCAGGTCTACCTCGACACGAACAACAACGGGGTGTGGGACGCGGCGCTCAACGAGCCGATGACGATCACCCGCCGCGACGACCCCTCGACGCCCAACGTCGACGAGACCGGCTACTACGAGTTCCCCGGCCTCTTCCCCGGCCAGTACATCGTGCGCGAGATCGTCGAGAACGACTGGATCCAGACGGCGCCGAACCACATCGGGTCGATCCGGGCGGTCGCGGGCAACTGGACTCCGCCGCCTCCGGGCACCGGCGGTCTGGACGGCCGGGTGTTCTCGCTGAGAATGTCCTCGGCGCCCGGCGCGACCGAGTACGTCTTCGAGTTCGACTCGAACAACCAGCTCACCAGCCCGCAGAACATCCGCGTGCCGTTTGCGGCCGGCGACACGGCGGCGGCCGTGGCCGCGGCCGCGGCGGCGGCGATCAACAAGGCGGGCATTCCCAACCTGGCCGCCACCGCGGTCGACGATCTCGTCGTGCTGTCGGGCCGCGACCGGAACATCGTCTACAACCCGCGCACCAGCCCGCTAACCAGCACCTGGGCCTACGGGTACAGCATCGATCTGGCCGACCAGGAGACGGTGACCAATGTGAACTTCGGCGACTACAAGCGGGCCCACCTCACCGTGGCCGACACGATGGTCGCCGAGGGCAACAGCGGCCTGACGCCCGTCCAGGTGACGGTCAGCGTGACCGAGTCGTACGGCGCTCCCATCACCTTGACCTACTACACCGAGAACGGCACGGCCACGGCCTCGGCCGACTATCTGCCGGTGCCCCAGGTGCCGCCGACGACCGTTACGATCAATCCCGGCGGCACGCCGCTGGGCAAGTGGGACCTGCGCAAGATCACCCGCAAGAGCAGCAACGAGTACGACTACTCGGTGTGGAACAACCGGCTCGTGTGGGAGGAGTGGACCGGCAGCGACTGGGAGATCTTCTTCTACGAAGAAGACCCCACGACGCACGAGGGCGTCACGCGGAAGATCAGCGGCACGAGCTTCGAGAACCGCGCCGCGACGATCTTCGGCGACCACATCGTGTGGTCGGGTAAGCCGGCCGGCGAGACCGACACGGAGATCTTCCACTACGACATCGTCACGGGCCAGATTACCCGGCTGACGCAGAACGATTTCGACGACAACGATCCGCAGGTCTCCGACCGGCTGGTCACCTGGTGGTCCAGCGAGTCGCCGCGCAAGCAGGTGTACGTGTACGACTTTGCCGCGCCGGGAACCCCCACCCGGGTCTCGACGGCCGTCGGCGTCGATAACTTCGAGCCGGTCGTGCGCGGCGACAAGGTGGTGTGGTACGGCTTCGACGGCGTCGACCGGGAGATCTTCCTCTACAACGCGGCGGTCGGGCTCCCGACGGTCCAACTGACCAGCAACACGCAGGACGACCGCCTGCCGCAGGTCGACGGCAACTACGTCGTGTGGCAGCAGTTCGACGGGACCGACTACGAGATCGCCCTGTACGATATCGCCGCCGGGACCACCCGGCTTCTCACCTCGAACTCGGACAACGATTTGGCGCCCGACATCTCCGGCGTCAACATCGTCTGGCAGCGGATCTCGGGGACGCAATCGTCGATTTACGCCTACGACTTGAGCTTCGGGCCGGCGGCCACGGCCGTCAACATCTCCGGCGGCATGCTCTACGCCGAAACGCCCCAGGTCGAGGGCAACCGCGTCGTGTGGCACGCCCACGACGGCGCCGACTGGGAGGTGTTCTACTACGAGATCGGCACCGGCCAGATTCCGGAGAACGTCTCGTCGAACACCTGGTTCGACGGCCACCCGCTGGTGTCCGACACGATGGTCGTGTGGCGGAGCTACGACGGCGGGAACTACGAGGTCTACCGCGCGGTCCGCGACCCGGCCAAGTTGACGGCCACGGTCACCCTCCAGATCGTCGGCGAGACCCTTGCGGAACTCGACGAGGACTTCTTCGTCAACTTCACGTCCGACCAACTGGGCGTGCTCGACGACGCGCGGGCGAGGATTCTGATCCTCAACGACGACGGGGCGATGGACTACGGCGACGCGCCGAGCCCCTATCCGACCCTCCTGGCC
>JANLFZ010000244.1 GCA_024653385.1 Thermoguttaceae bacterium
ATTGCCCAACTTATAGTTTTACAGGCCCTAACCACCAACCAGGGAAACGCCTTCGCCATGTACGAGATCTTCGAACACACGGCCGATGTCGGAATCCGCGTGCGCGCTGCGGCACTCGACGAGCTGTTTGCCGATGCGGCGCGTGGGCTGTTCTCGGTCATGGTCGCGAACCTCGATGCCGTGGCGACTGTCCAGCAAGAGCGCGTCCGCCTCACGAACGAGGGAGACCGGCTCGACGACCTGCTGTTCGATTGGCTCGACGATCTGTTGTACCGGTTCGATACCCGGCGGGTGCTGTTTTCGCGGTTTGACGTCCGCATCGAGGGCAAGGACCTTCAGGCGACCATCTGGGGCGAGCCCATGGACCGCAGCCGCCACGAAATGGACCGCGAGGTCAAGGCGATCACCTATCACGGCCTGAAACTCGAGCGCGACGGCGACGGCTGGTTGGCCGAGGTCATTGTCGACATATAATCATGATGGCAAGCAGCCGATCATAGGCGGCGGGTGCTTGGCCCATCTCACACCAACCCGAAGCGCCAGCGAGGGCCTCGACCCCAGTCACACTAACCCGAAGCGCCAGCGAGGGCCCGGGTTTCGCTTGCGCGTCGCGGCAGTGTCTTTCGCGAACAAAGGTAAACGCGAAACGGAGTTTCCCATGGCCAAACCAGGCTACGACGGACCGCTGGAGAGAATCGACGACTACTGTTGGCGCATTCCCGCCGGCTACAAGGCAGGCATGAGAGTCGAGGGCCGCATCTTCGCCGACACGCGGCTTCTGGAGCAAGTGCGCGCCGACCAGGCCCCCGAGCAGGTCGCCAATGTGGCTTTCTTGCCGGGCATCCAGTTGGCGAGCCTGGCCATGCCCGACATCCACTGGGGCTACGGGTTTTGCATCGGGGGTGTATGTGCCACCGACCCGGAAGAGGGCGGGGTCATTTCGCCGGGCGGGGTCGGGTACGACATCAACTGCGGAGTGCGCCTGATCCGCACGAACCTCGCTTACCGGGATATTCAAGAACGGCTCCAACCCCTGGTCGACCTTCTCGCCCGGCGTATTCCCGCCGGCGTCGGCGAAGGCGGGCCGTATCTTTTCGGGCATAAGGAACTCAAGCGGCTCTTGGGCGAAGGATCGCAGTATCTCGAACAACAGGGCCTCGCCACCCGCGGCGACATCGAGCACACCGAGGCCGGCGGGTGTCTGGCCGACGCCGATCCCGAGGCCGTCAGCCAGAAGGCCCTCGAGCGCGGCGCCGATCAGTGCGGCACCCTCGGCTCGGGAAACCACTTTCTCGAGGTCCAGGTGGTCGAGGAGGTCTTCGACGACGAGGCCGCCCGTGCGATGGGACTCGAGGAGGGGGGGGTGTGCGTGATGATCCACTCGGGCTCGCGCGGATTGGGCTACCAGGTTTGCGACGACGCCCTGCGCGCTCTTCGCAACGTGCCGGCCAAGTACGGCATCCAGTTGCCCGACCGGCAACTCGCCTGTGCCCCGGTCGAGAGCCCCGAGGGCCGCGCATATCTCGGCGCGATGCGCGCGGCGGCGAACTATGCCTGGGCCAACCGCCAGCTCCTGATGTGGCAAACGCGCGAGGTCTTCGCCGAGTTCTTCGGTCGCCCCTGGGAATCGCTCCAGATGAACCTCGTGTACGACGTGGCCCACAACATCGCCAAGCTCGAAAAGCACGTGATCGACGGCCGCGAGAAGCTGGTCTGCGTTCACCGCAAGGGCGCTACCCGGTCCTTCCCAGCCGGACACCCCGAGGTGCCCGAGCGCTTCCGCCCGATCGGCCAGCCGGTGATCATCCCGGGCGACATGGGCCGGGCGAGCTGGGTGCTCGTGGGCCAGCCGGGGAGCATGGAGCGATCGTTCGGCACGACGTGCCACGGGGCGGGCCGAGTGATGAGCCGCACCGCCGCCATCGCGCATGCCAAGGGCCGCCGCATCGACCGCGAGTTGGCCGAACAAGGCATTATCGCCCGCGCGAAAAGCTGGAAAGGCCTTGCCGAAGAACAGCCCGACGCCTATAAGGACGTCAGCGTCGTCGTCGACGTCGTCCACCATGCCGGCCTGGCCAAGAAAGTCGCGCGCCTGCGCCCGGCCGGAGTGGTCAAGGGGTGACGCGGCGTTAGGCAAAACGGTCCGCCACTTCTGGCAAACAAGGGATCGCCAGGCAAAGGCCCCGGGGGGCGAAATCGGGGCTGCGGGACCGCGGAGCCCGGAGCGCCGTCACAGGCGGCGCCTATCTCGACGGCTTTGCCGAGAGCCTCGTCGGACGTGCGGTTGCCTACGCGAGAATGCAAACCTGACGGCCGTGCGGCCGGGACTTGCCGCCTATTCAGGATCTCGAACCGGTCCTATCATGAAGGCGCAACGTCACAAGGTCTGAACCCGTCGTTTACCCGACCTCGGGGGATTGCCCGATGAAGGATCATGCGTGGCCGCTTGCGGTATCGCTTCAGGCAGGGGCCGTTGCCGTCGTGGGGTTGACGCTAGTGGCCTTCGTCGCGCGCGCCGCTGGCCAGGCGGCTTCGCCGGCCACGGTCCCCGAGGCCGTGGTTGCCAAAGTCGGTGGCGAAGCGATTCGAGCTTGCGACGTCGAGCGACTGCTCAAGGCCGCGACCAAGGGCAAACCGATCCAGCCCGAGGCCCTGCCCTTGGTGCAAGCCCAAGTGCTCGAGGAGATCGTCAGCCGGCGTCTCGTGTTGGCGTACGCGCGGCGCAGGGGCGAGGTTCCCGGCGAGAAGGAAATCGAGGCCGGCCTGGCGCGTCTTGAGGCAAGCCTTGCGGCCGGCGGTCAGACGTTCGACGACTACCTGAAGACCCAGCGGCTTACCGAGGCGGACTTGCGGCGCCAAGTGACGTGGGGCTTGGTATGGGACCAGTATCTGGCCAAGTATCTGACCGACCAGCGCGTCGAGTCGCATTTTCGCGCCAACCGCCGCGCGTACGACGGGACCCAACTGGCCGTCAGCCACATCCTGCTGCGGGGCGACGCGCGCGATTCCAAGACGGTGGAGGAACTCGTCAGGCAAGCCGCACGGATCCGCGAGGAGGTCGCTTCCGGCGCGATGACGTTCGCCGACGCGGCCAGAAAGCACTCGGCGGCCCCCAGCGCCAAGGACGGCGGCCGGTTGGGCTGGATCGGCCGACACGGCCCGATGGACGAGGCGTTTTCCCGAGCGGCGTTTTCGTTACAACCGGGCGAGATCAGCCCGCCGGTGCGCACCCGGTTCGGCGTCCACCTGATCCGCTGCGACGAGATCAAGCCGGGCGACCGGTCGCTGGCCGAGGTGCGCAAGGAAGTCGAGGAATCGCTCGCCCGCGAGTTGCTCGAAAAGCTCGCCGGCCTGGAGGCCAGGCAAACGCCGGTCGAATACACCGGGGCCATGCCCTACTTCAAGCCGGGCACGCGGGAACTGGTGAAGTGAGCCGTGCCCGGCGTTGGCGCGGTCGCGCTGCCGTGCTACCTTGAGCGGCGGTACACTTCATGCCTCGCACCAGGGAGGAGACGCCGACATGCGGACGATCTCGATCGTGGTCGTTCTGACGGGACTACTGGGTGGAGCGGGCACAAGCAGCCTTGTGCGGGATGTCGCGCGGGCCGCTGCCCCAGAGCGGGAGGTCGAGCAGCCGGCCGAGATCGCGGTCCGGGAGTTCGGCCTCGACGAGGCGATCAACCGCACGGGCCGAGCGTGCCGGCTGGTCTGCCGGGTCGAGCGCACCGGCGGCCAGCCCGCGCGCCACGTCGCGGCTACCTTGGAGCTTCCGCGCGGCGTCGAGCTGCTCGCGCCGCAGCCTGAGGGTACCACCGACGTGATCGACCAGACGATGGAGTTGGTTTGGCGCGTGCGCGCCGGCGAGCCGCTGTCGGGTCGCGCCAAGGTGGTGTTGCGCGGGAATTTCGCCCCGGTCACCGCGACGGCCTTGCTCGAGTTCACGCCGCCGCCGCAGGTCGCCCCGGCCGTGATCGACGGCAAGCCCTACGTGCCGGCCCCGCAACCGGTCAAGGCCGATCGGCTGGTGGGGGTGTACTACTTCCCGGGTTGGCGGTCGGGCACGCACTCGGGCTGGCCGGTGATCCGCGATTTTCCCGAACGGAAACCCGTCCTCGGCTGGTACGAGGAAGGCGATCCGCAGGTCGCCGACTGGCACATCAAGTGGGCGGTCGAGCACGGCATTTCGTTCTTCGCCTACGACTGGTACTGGGACCGGGGCGCCCGGCAACTGGAGCACGCCTTGCACGAAGGCTATTTCCGCGCCCAGTACCGCAAGCATCTGAAGTTCTGTTTGCTCTGGGCGAACCACAACCCGCCGGGCAGCGCCTCGGAAGAAGACCTGCTGCGCGTGACCCGCTATTGGATCGACCAGTATTTCAAGCGTCCCGAGTATTTGACGATCGACGGCCGTCCCGTGGTGATCATCTTCACGCCGCACCGGATCACGCAGGACCTTGGCGTGGAGCGGACCAAGGCGGCCTTCGCCGCGATGCGCGCGGCGTGCCGCGAGGCCGGATTGGCCGGCCTGTACCTTGCCGGTTGCACGGGACCGAGCCGCCAGACCGTGGCCCAGATGAAGGAAGAAGGCTACGACGCGGCGACGGGGTACAACTATCCCAGCGCGGGCGCCAAGCCCGAGGACGGCAACCGGCCGCCCTACGATTCGGCGATTACCGGGTACAAGGCGATCTGGGACGCGATCGCCGGATACCGGCTGATGGACTACCTTCCGGTGACCGACCCCGGATGGGACGCCCGGCCCTGGCATGGCGAAAACACGCTGGCGCGGCCGGGCCGTCATCCGGCGAAGTTCAAGCGCATGCTCCAGCTCGCCCGGCAGTTCTCCGACGACCACCCCGTGGGTCCGCGGAAGGAGAAGATCGTTCTGGTCGAGGCGTGGAACGAGTTCGGCGAGGGGGCGGCGATCGAGCCGCACCGCGAGTTCGGATTCGGCTACCTCGACGCGATCCGCGAGGTGTTTAGCGAGGCCCCGGCCGCGCACGCCGACGTGGTTCCGGCCGACGTGGGGCTCGCGGTGCCCCAATGGAAACCCTCGCCGCCGAAGAACGCCTGGGAGTTCAATACCGAGGGCGACGCCGAGGGCTGGGGCCCGCAGATGGGCTTGGAGGGCTTCGAGGTCCGGGGCGGAGTGATGCGCGCGCGGGTCGTCTCGCGCGATCCAGCCTTCCGCGTCAACGAGCGATTGGATGCCGGGCGTTTCCGCACCCTGGTGGTCCGCATGAAGCTCGACCGGGGGACCTCGGCCCAACTGTTCTGGCGCCCGCTCCACGGCCAGGAAAGCGAGGCCCGAAGCGTCCGCTTCGCCACCACGCCCGACAACCAGTTCCACGAGTATCGGGTCGACCTCGGGGCGGTGAAGACCTGGGGCGGCCGGCTTGCCGGGCTGCGTCTCGATCCGAATTCCGACCCCGGCTCGACCGTCGAGGTCGATTATCTCCGGTTGGAGTAAACGCCCCTGGGCTTGTCCGAAAAATCCGTCCGCCAGCGGAAAGGTCGTCTCCATGTTCTTGCACACCATGCGGCGTCCGTGGCTCGTCGGGGCGGCATTGGTCGCCGCCATCCTGTTGCCCGCAGCCGGGGCCGCGGCCGCGCCACCGAAGCATCGGCCGGTCCCCCAAGCACACCCTCGCCTGCTCGGATCGCTTGACGAACTCAAGGTCCTCGCGCGCCAAAGGGCCGGCGATTACCAGCGCGTGGCGCAGGTCGCGCGCGCCGGCGACGCGGACGACTACTCGAAGGTCGTCTCGGCCGGGCTGGTCGCGGCGATCGAGGGCGACGCCCGACTCGCACGGCAGGCCAAGGACGTGGCCATGAAGTACGTCGGCGGGCCGATCAAGAAAGGGCACGTCCCCTTCGGACACGACTTGGCCCTTTGTGCCTTTGCCTACGATCTGGCGCATCCGCAGTGGTCGCCCGCCGAACGCGCGCAGTTCTTCGACTACATGAACCGCACCGTGGACGCGAACGTCGAGTCCGAAACGCACGTGTTCCACAACGCCTGGTACGGCTACAAGAACTGGGGCATCGGCCTGGCATGTTACGCGACGTACCACGAGAACCCGCGCGCCCCGGCGATCCTCGATGCCCTGGAAGACGACTACCGCAAACGGGCCGCGCCCGCCCTGGAACTTGCCGGCGAGGGCGGCGGGTTCGCCGAGGGCTATTACGTGCACTACTGGCTCTACGAGTGGTTGGTCTTCTGCGAGGCCGCGCGGCGGTGCGACGGAACCGACTACTACGCCTTGGCCCCCAAGTTCTTCCGGCACCGGGCCATCGCCTCGGCCTTCGAGATGTACCCGGGCATCGGCCAGTACGGGTCGCGCCGGCCCGCGCCGATGGGCGACGGCGGGGGACGGCTCTTCGGGGGTGACCGCGACAAGGCCCTCGCCGCCCGCCGGATCCTCGTCAACTACTATCGCAACGATCCCGAGCACCAGGCGGTCCACGCGTTCAACGAGACCACGCCCCGCTCGTCCGTGGGCAACTACGCCCACATGGATTTCCTCTGGCGCGATCCCACGGTGCCCAAGGGCGATCTGGCGGCATGGCGCCGCTCGCATCTGAGCCGCGGCCCCGGCTACGTGTACGCCCGAAGTTCCTGGGATGACGACGCCACCTGGTTCTTCTTCAAGTGCGGCAACCGCTTCACGGCCCACCAGCACCTCGACGTGGGCCACTTCCTGCTTTACAAACATGCGGAACTGGTCGGCGACGGAGGCCACTACGACGAGTTCGGCACGCGGCACGACGTGAATTACCACCTCCGCACGATCGCCCACAACGCGCTATTGGTCCACGATCCGGCCGAAACCTGGAAGAACATCCGCGGCCGGCCGGCGGCCAACGACGGCGGCCAGTCCCATGCATGGCGCCACCACAACGGCGCGTTCGTCGACCCGGACGATTGGCGCAAGCAGTACGAATCGGCCCACATCGCCGACCTCTTGGCGTTCGAGGACCGCCAGAGTTACCTCTATGTCGCGGGCGATTGCACCCGGGCCTACTCGCCACGCAAGCTCGAGTTCTGGACGCGGCAGATCATCTTCCTGCGGCCTGGCACCGTGGTGATCTTCGACCGCGTCAAGACCAAGGATCCGGCCTTTCAGAAGACGTGGCTGCTTCAAGCCATGAAACCGCCGGTCAATCAGGCGCCCCACCTTGTCGTGACCAACGGCAAGGGACGCCTCTTTGTCCAAACGCTATTGCCTGCCAAGCCCCAGGTGCGGCTATGCTCGGGCGACGACCTGTACCGCTACGGCGGCCAGTCGTTTCCGCCGAGCCGGAACACCGGGCCGGCCCCGGAGTGTCGGATCGAGGTCTCGCCGTCTTCGCCCGCCGCGGTCGATTACTTCCTCCATGTGCTGACGGCCACCGATGCCTCGGTCGAGTCCGTACCGCCCGCCGCTGCGGCCGCCCAGGGCAGCGAGGTGCTCGTTGCCCTGGGCGACGTGCGCATCGCGTTTTCCACGCAGCGCGTGGGCGGCCGGATCGAACGCGGCGGCAAGCAGGCGAGCTTGAGCGAGACCGTGCGCGCCGGGACCGAATAGGCCACGGCTTCTCCGTGCTGGGTGGCTACCAATGGCAGTCCGGGCCGTACCTCAGCCCGCCGAGCGGGCCCAGGTAAAGGTCGATATGGATGCCGGGCCGGTGACCGTGGTATCCCCAGCCGTATCCTCCGTAGTAACCATGCCTGCTCCAGGTGTGTCCATACGGCGTGTGATACCAGACTGGCGGCGGAAGCCTCACGGCGGGGGCGGGGTGGTGATGCCGTGGGCCTGGGTCGGGCCGATCGGCCGACGCCGGGGCGGTCCACGCGGCCCCGACGGCCAGAACGGCCATCACCGTGGCGATGCGAATGAGTCTCTTCATGATGTGGCTCCTCTTATTGTGGCTCGTTGCGGGAAACGGGTCCTCCGGCAGGCGGGGCTGCCGGCCGCACGTCGGCATTGCATACGCGATGCCGCTTCTCGGTGCCGGTTTGGCCACGATGCATAACCTCCTTATCCGCAACCGGTTGTGTTCTGCCAAGAACACGGTGACCGAAGGAATGGCCCAGGCGGGTGTTGTCACTTAGACGACAGTGGCTGTCGCGTCAAGGAAACTCGGAACAGGGGTTGCAACCCACTGCAACCGATACATCTGCCCGAATCGCGGCTTGAGGGAAATCGGCTTTTATTCACCCGACCCAAATAACCGATCTTCTCAATGGTTCGGTGCATTGCGTGTGCTGTAGGGCGGCGGTATGCGCCGCAGGAGCCGAAAGATGAGCCGCCAGCCGTCTGCCTCTACCTGGCCGTTCATTGCCGTCTTGGCGTGCCTGTTTGTGCTCAGCGCGACCGCGCCGCGTCTGTGGGAGCAACGCGCTCGAGACCGGGCGGCTCGCCGGGCCGCGGTCCAGGCGCAGCGGTCGGAGGCAGTGCGCGCCGAGTCGGCGGCGTTGCAGCCTGCCGAACCCGAACCGCTGCCAACCATGGAGGTTGCGGCCGCGCCGGTCCCCGTGGTCGGGCCACAGTCGTCCGCGGCCGTGGCCGAGTACCAGGTCGTCGTCCCGTCGGAGCGTATCGCCCGGCAGGCGGTCCCCTCGTCGGCCACGTCTCCGACGGAGCCGATCGAGGATGAGGAGGAACCTGTGGAGGTGGCCAACCGTCCTTCGACGCGCGAGGCCATTTCGCCCGACGTGCCTCGTGTCGAGCCTGAGATACCGGCTTTCGATCTGCCCCTGTCGCCGCGCGGGCCCGGGGCGTCACCCCCGGGCAGTTCGAACGAGCCCGCGCCCGCAGAAACAACCGCCGACCCTTCCGCCGTCGCCGAATGTTGGCCCGTGCCCGTGGCACTTCTGGAACACCTGGACGAATTGCAGTGCGAGTGCGAGACGGGCTGTTGGGCCATGGCGGTCGAGCGGGCGGTGACGCGGCTGGGCAAAGCCATCCACCGTGGTGGTCCCGAAGCCTTGCGGGGCGTCGCCCGGCTCGCCCAACTCCGCCAGGACGGCGAAATGTTGGCCTCGCAGCTTGATGACGTGGCCTTGGCCGCCAAGGTCCGACGCGCGTGCTACGCACTGGACCGCCGGCATCGGCTGTGGGAAGAGACCGCCAAGGCGGGCGGGCTGAAGGCGCCGGCCGACGATGGCGTGGTCGCCGATCCCCAACGGCTGGCCCTCTGCCTGGGCCAGGTGGATGCCTTGACCCAGGCCAGTCCCGAGGGCCGGCTGTGGAGCCAGTACCTTACGCTCGATGCGCTGGGCCAACTGGCTGCCCGGCGCGGCCAGGACG
>JANLFZ010000245.1 GCA_024653385.1 Thermoguttaceae bacterium
TCGGCAGGCGGCGTCTGGCCCGCTGTCTGGACAAGCATCCAAGGGTGTCCGTGCTGACTGTACGTGGCGTACTTGTCGGTGTGACAGGCGCCGCAGGTGTCGTCGCCCAAGTAAGCCTGGGCAGCGCCGTCGCGGCTGAGAAGGAGCAGTCCCAAGACGAGTCCGCTCCAAAGACACCTTCTCAACACCATGTTCGGTCCCTCCCTTTCTGAGAGATCACTCGGAGATGCCTCGGTCGCATGGCCCTGCGACCGAAGGAACGGGCATCCCCGCCTGGTTCCCGAAATTGGCGCCCGCAGCCTGGTCGGCCGCGGCGACAGGAGGCACCGGGCCGGCGCGTCGCCGGCACCCAGCCTCCTAGTATGCCGACCACAGTACTAGGATTATTTGCGATGTCAAGGGTCAACCGGCCATTTCCCGAGTATTTAGCTAGGTTCGCGCGTAATAAACATCCCTGAGAAGGGAACAATGCCCACCCTACCGACGGAAAGACGCCCGCTGTCGGGTGCAGGCTGCCCGCAAAAGGGATGGCTCCGGGGCTCCAAGAGCCTTGCGCTTCCTACGAATTGCGCTGAGATCGCCCCGCACGTCGTGGGCGTGTCGGTTCAGCTCACGTCGGTCCGGATTTCGCGGATCTCGATCGCGCCCGACTTAACCTCGACGAAAGGCTTGCCGTCCTTGATCCCCACGGTGCCGTAGCCGGTGGCGGTGCTTAGAAACGCGCGGAAGTCGCCCCGGAGGCTTGGACGCAAGTGAAGCACCTTTTCCACGGCATCGTACCGGGCACCGCTTAGGCCCTGGATCAGGGCGTAACTCGACATGGCCCGGGCGTACCAATGACCGCACTCGTATTCGTTGAACGGGTTGCGCACGCGGCCGTCGTAGCGGGCGCGGCAGGTTCGCACGATCTCCAGTCCCTCATCGACCATTCCCAGGAGCATCAAGTGCGAGGCGACCTGGTACTCGATGCCGGTCCAGACCTCGTTCGAGTACACAAACGGCAGCGAAGGCTGCCCGCCCTTGGGCCAGGTGCACAGCAGAAGCCCGCCCTCGGCCCCGCAGGCGTAGCTGGGCCGCTGGGGATTGGCATGCGCCGACAGGTCGCGCTGGAGGTTATACTTGTGGACGGCCTTGAGGTGGCTGGCGACCTTCTTGGCGTCGAGCACCTGGCCGACGCCGCAAACCAGGGCCATCCACGCGCCGAGCACGCCGTCGGAGAGGCAGCCCGTGCCGTACTGGTACTTGGGGCCTTCCTTTTCCAACAGGGCGCGGGCCTCGGGCGAATACGAGCCGACCATGCTCTTGAGTTCCAGGGGATTGGGGGCCTTGAGGCCCTTCCACTGGATCCTCTGGATGAAGTACTCGCCATCGAAGAGTTCCTGCTCCATGCGGCGCAGGCCCTTATCGAGCAGCGAGGCGTACTCCGACACGTCGTCGCCGAGGGCCTTGCCCATCAGCGTCGCGGCGCGCAGCGCGGCAAGGTAGAAGCTGGTACACATGCCGTCGGGGCCCCAGAACTCGATGTCGTACGTGTTATGATGCGGCTCTTCGAGCCAGCCTTTGCGCCCGGGATCCCATTGGCGGATGCAGTAGTCGAGGCTGGCCTTGGCCTTGGGCCATAGACGGCGGAGCCACTCGGTATCGCCGCTGATGCGCCAATCGCGGTGGAGCTTGAGGATCCCGCCGAGTTGCCCGTCGGCCGCGGCGTGAAAATCGTGGGCGACCGGCCGGATGGGCAGCGCGCTGCGGAACTGCTGATGTCCGTGCTCGTCCTGCGAGGGGCCGAACTCGGTTTCGCGCAGGGTCCGCTCGAGCGCGGGGAAGAGGTGCGGCAGGGCCTGAGCGTAGTTCCAGACGTGCGTGCAAGAGCCCGCGCAGCAGCCCGCGTTGTCGCCGCACCCTTCCCACGCCCAGAGCCGGCCATCGGCCTGGCGCAGCACGGTGGGCGACTTGAGGATCGTGAGATTGGCGGCGACGGCCTCGACCAGTTCGGGTGGGAGCGTCGTGTCGTAGAAGCAGTCGCTGAAGCGCTTGGTGCGCAGTCGCAGCTCGTCGTAATGCTCGCGCCAATAGGCGGCGACCTCGCCGAGGTTCTTGAATCGGCCCGTGTACCACGGGCGGTAGGTGCCCGGCACGCCCTGGCCGGCGGCCGGCGGCTGCGGATCGCGCCCGACGCGCAGGCTGGTCTGCCCAACGTACCACGCCAGGCGCAGCACGATGGTTTTCGACGCCCCCGGGGCCAGCGCAAAGGGCACGAAGAGCGTCGCGCCGGGCGAAGGCCCCCCTTCGGTCGCCGGCGGCCGCTCGAAGCAGGCCCCGGCCGCGATGTCTTTCCACGCGATCGTGAGCGGGTCGAACCAGCCGCCACGGAACCAGGCGTGGTTGACCTTCACGGCCGGGTCATCGACGGTGGCCGAGAAAGCCCCCTCGTCAAAAGGCGTGTCCTTGCCCGGTCCGCCCCAGAGTTCGAACCCGCCCGGGGCGGGCCGAACGGCCTCCGGATTGCCGCGGATCACCATGAAGTTCCGTGCGTTCCACGAGAACACGGCCTCGATGGCCGCGGCCGACTTGTTGGTGAACCGGTACTCCAGGGCCGCGACGGGCAGACTGGCGTTGTCGGCATCGCCCGGCTCGAAGGGGCTCCAACCGGTAATCTCGACTTCCAAGGGCACGTCGGGATCGCGAAGCGCGACGATGCCGAAGGGAAATCGCGCGCGGAAGCGGGCCTCGCGGAACCTCGGCAAGCCGAACGACGTGCCGCCGGCGCCGTTGCCCGTTCCAGGCTGGCCGAAGAGCTTCCACCCCGGCACCGGGCCTTCGACGACCCGTGCCACGGGGGTCGGGCCCTTCACCGAGATCGCCGCGAAGGTGCAGGGTTCGTTGAACACCTCGGGCCTGTGCCGCAGGGAGAAATGCGACAGCGCCCCGGTGCCCTCCAGACAAATCATGCCCGCGCCCATGCCGCCCAGCGGGAAGGCGACCCGATTCAATCGCGCGCCGGAGTATTCGCCCAGTTCGTTGGGCCGGTGCAACGCGGCGAGCGACCGCTCGCCTTGCGCGGACTCCGCAACGGCTCCCCGGGAAAGCGCGGCGCCGGCCGCGGTGGCCGCGCACGCAAGGATGGCCTCGCGCCGAGTGACAGGCGTCTGCTGCTGGTTCATGGCGTTGACCTCCTGGGCTGTTGGGGCCGGTCCACCATAGCGTTGGCGCCGCCGCCGATCAACCCCCCGGGGGCTTCCCTCGCGCAGGCTGCGACGCCAGAATGATAGGCCGTGGTGCCTCGACCTGTACCTGTATTCGCCCCCGCCCGAAACGCGACGGGGCGCGATCTTGAACCAACTCGCCAAGAAGGAGACAGACCGTGCGACAACCGATCGAGAAGCTTACGCGGCGCGACGTGCTCGGACGTTCCTTGGCGGCCGGGACCGCGGCGGCGATTCCCTGGTTCGTGCCGGCCTCGGCGCTGGGCGCCGAGGGCAAAGCCGCGCCCTCGGAGCGCATCACGCTGGGCGTGATCGGCATCGGCCCACGCGCCACCTACGACCTCGGCGGCATGCTCAAGCAGCCCGACTGCCAGTGCGTGGCCATCGCCGATGTCCAGGCCAGCCGGCGCGAGGCCGGAAAACAGCTCGTCGACAAACACTATGGCAACAAGGACTGCGCGACCTACCGCGATTTCCGCGAACTGCTCGCCCGGCGCGACATCGACGCGGTGCTCGTGGCGACCGGCGACCGTTGGCACGCCCCCGCCTCGATCCTGGCGGCAAAGGCCGGCAAGGACGTGTACAGCGAGAAGCCCTGCGGGCTGACGATCGGGCTGTGCCAGGCGCTGGACGACACGATCCGCAAGACCGGCCGCGTGTTTCAGGCCGGAACCCAACGGCGGAGCGTGGGCAACTTCCAGGCTGCCGTGCGCCTGGCCCATAGCGGCAAGCTCGGCAAACTTCACACGGTCGTTGCCTCGGTCTACACGCCCTCGATCGAGACGACCTGGCTGCCGGGCGAGCCTACCCCGCCCCGCGAGGTCGTCGACTGGGACCTGTGGCTCGGTCCGGCCCCCTGGCGACCCTACAACCGCCGCTACGTCGAAGGCGGCTGGCGCGGCTACTGGGACTTCGATTCGGGCGCGCGACTGCTCGACTGGGGCGCGCACACGGTCGATCTTTGCCAGTGGGCCAACAGGGCCGACGACACGATGCCGGTCGAATACGAGGCCTCGGGCAAGACGATCAACGCCCGGTATGCCAACGGCGTCAAACTGGTGCTCGACTGCCTGGAGACGCCCTTCGGCAAACGCCCGGGCTGGGTCCAGGCGCTGGGGACCTGTCCCGTCCGGTTCATCGGCGACGAGGGTTGGGTCGAGACCGGCGACAGCGGAGGCATCGAGGTCCATCCCGCCTCGCTCAAAGAGGAATTGAAGGACGTCATCGCCAAACGCGAGGTCGGGCTCGACGTCTCGTCGCACGCTCGGAACTTCTTCGACTGCGTCAAGTCGCGCAAACCGCCGGCGGCCAATTCGCAAGTCATGCGCCGTTCGCACATCGCCTGCCACGCCGCCGCGCTGGCGTGGATCCTCAACCGGAAACTCAAGTTCGATCCGGTCAAGGAGGAGTTCATCGGCGACGACGAGGCCAACGGACTTCGCACTCGTCCGGCGCGGGCCCCGTGGAACGTGTGAACACCGGAAGTAACCGTCGAGTGGGACCCGTGAACGGTTCCCCCTCTTGGCAGCCGGGATTGCCCGGCCCATAATCGGGGCGCGGAAGACATCGCAAACTCTGGTCATCGACAAGCGGGAGGTTGCCATGGGAGATGCTCTGAAACGGCGCGAGTTCCTTCAGTTCACGCTGGCGGGTACGGCCCTGGGGCTGGGGGCAGCCAACCTCGGCTGGGCCGGCCAGCCCGAAAAACGCAAGCTCATCAGCCCCGGATGCCGCCGGTCGAAGGTCAAGGTCGCGCGGATCTTCATGGGCAATCCGCAAGGCCTCTGGCCCAAGCCCAACTTGGACCTCCAGGCCGAGGTCGCTTCGTACCAGGCGTCGTTCGACGCGATGAAGGCCGAGTTGGCCGACGTCGAGTTCCTCGACCTGCTGGCCGCCTCGCCCGAGCAGGTCAAGGCGATTCAGGATCAGCTCAAGGGAGTCGACGGCATCCTGGCGATCCATCTCAACATCGGCATCATGCCGGTGCTCCAGGCGATCCTGCGCGTGGGGAAGCCGACCGTGGTCTTCGCCATCCCGTACTCGGGCCACGAATGGGCCAGCTTCGGCGCCCTGGTCAAACAGCCCGAGGGAGCCAAGCTCGACTGCATGCTGACCACCGACCGCGCGCAATTGGCCGCGGCGATCCGGCCGTTCCGGGCGATCCACCACCTGCGCGAGGCGAAGGTGCTCGACGTCACCACGAATCTCCCCACCCAGTACGTGGCCGAGATCAAGGCGAAGTTCGGCACCGAGATTCGCCAGGTGGGCCTCGCCGAGGTCGAGAAGGCCTACCAGGCGGTCAGCGACCGCGACGCCCAGGCCGAGACCGATCGCTGGATCAACGAGGCGGTGGCGGTCGTCGAGCCCCCCAAGGAGGAGATCTTCAAGGCCTGCAAGCTCGCGCTGGCCTTCGAGCGGATGCTCGACGAGGCCGAGGCCACCGTCCTGACGGTCGATTGCTACGGCTCGATGTGGAGAAAGACCATCTTGCTGCCGGCGTATCCGTGCCTCGGGTTCTCCCGCCTGAACAGCATGGGGCTGGGCGGCATTTGCGAGTCGGACCTCCGCTCGGCCATGACGCATATCCTCTTCCAGGGGCTGGCGGGCAAGCCGGGGTTCATTAGCGACCCCACCATGGATGAAGCGACCAACGCGATCATCCTGGCCCACTGCATGGGCACGCGCAAGATGGAGGGCCCGGCCGGACCAGCCGCCAAGTACAAGATCCGCACGGTCCTGGAGCGGCAAGAGGGCGTCGTGCCGCAGGTGTTCATGCCCACCGGCAAGAAGGTCACCCAGGCGCTCTTGGTAGGCACCGATCTGCTCTTGTACTTCACGGGCGACGTGATCGACGCCCCCGACGTCGACCGCGGCTGCCGCAGCAAGATCACCGTGAAGATCGACGGCAGCGCCGAGGCCCTGTGGAGGAATTGGACGAGCGGGCTGCACCGCGTCACCTGCTACGGCGACCTGACCAAGGACATGCAGCGGTTCTGCCGGTTCACCGGAGTCAAGCTGGTGAACGAAGCGGTCTGACCCGCGCGAACCGTGCACGGGGACTGTCCCAATTCTCGCGGCAGAGGAGCGCGAAATTGGGACGGTCCCCTTCGGGCGTGAAGGGGATAGGCTCGTCTTTCGGCCTCACGCGGGCCGAAAACGTGCCTGTCCCCCGGCTACGAACGGAGGCGCCCATTACTCACTGGCGAGGTGCTCTCGATGATCATGCGAGTCTGCGCCCTCTGTGGGATCGTACTCGGCGCGCCGGTCGGGGCTTGCGCTGCGGCCGAAACGCCGCCGCCGATCGAGAAGGTCGAGATCGGGCCGGCCAGGGCGATCCACGTCAACGGCAAGCCGTTCTTCCCCATCATGGCATGGCTCCAGGACCCGGCGAACTTCGCCGAGGTCAAGCAGTGCGGCATGAACACGACCGCCGGCTACTGGTCCGGTTCCGGCGGCACGAAGGACGCGGCCGAGTATCTGAAGCTCGTCGAGCAAGCCGGGCTCTACGGCGTGATGCCCTTCGATTCGCGGCTGAAGGGGCATCGGAGCTTGCTGGCGTACATCCACGACGACGAGCCCGACTTGCCGCATCAAGTGAGCGACGCCGAGGTCGTGCCGGGGGCCGGGCTGAGGCTCAATCGCTCGACGCCGCTGTGGCGCATGGTCGACGGGGTGACGCACACGTGGTCGGTCCTCGACCCGCTTGCCGGAGCCCGCGTGACCATCCGGCGCAAGGAGCCGGTCACGGCCCAGGCCGTGGCGCTATGGCTGACGATCTCGCCGGGCCTGGCCGTGGCCAAGGAGGTTTCGCTCGAGGCCGACGGCAACGAGGTGCTCCGGGCCACGCTCAAGTCCCAGCGGGGGCAGCAGAAGCTGACCCTGCCGCGCCCGGTGACGTTTCGCGAGTTGACGCTGGTGGTCCACTCGGTCTATCCGGACAAGAACGCGTGGGGCTCGATCGGCGAGATCGAGGCGTTCGACGCGGCGGGCCGGAACGTGCTGCTCTCGCCGCCGCGGCACGAGCCGCGCGCGACGCCCGACGAGGTGCTGCGCAAGTACCGGGCGATCAAGACGGCGGACCCCAGCCGGCCGGTGTTCATGACGCTCACCGGGCATTTCCACCCGCACTTCGAGAAATGGACCGACTCCCAGCGCAAGAGCCTTTACCCGGCCTACCTCGCCGCCGCCGACGTGGTGGGCTACGACATCTACCCGATCTACGGGTGGAACAAGCCCGAGTGGATCCACCTCGTCCACGACGCCACGGGCCTGTTGGCCGGCATGTCGGCCCCGCGACCGGTGTACGCGTGGATCGAGACGAGCAAGGGGGGCCAGTGGACCGGGCCGCTCGAAAAACAGAAGGACGTGAAGCCGGAGCACATCCGCGCCGAGGTGTGGATGGCGCTGGTGCGTGGGGCCACCGCGATCGGCTACTTCACCCACGTCTGGAAGCCGTCGTACCGTCAGTTCGGCCTTCCCGACGAGAACCGGCGCGCCCTGCGCGAGATCAACGGCCAGATCGCCCGCCTCGCGCCGGCCCTCTTAAGCGCCGAGCCGGCGCCCGCGGTGCGGATCAAGGGCGGCGGCGTGAAGCTCGACGCGACGGCCCGGCAGCACGGCGGCAAGACGCTGGTTTTCGCCGTGAACTACGACGAGCGGTTCCAGCGCGCCCAGGCCCGGATCGAAGTCGAGGGACTTGCCGCCGGCGTGCCCATCGAGGTCGTCGACGAAGGCCGTACGCTCCGTAGCGATGCCGGAGGGTTCGGCGACACGTTCGAGCCGCTGGCCGTCCACATTTACCGCATCGCCCCGTGATCGCCGGCGCCACGCGATGGCGCCTAGAGCGGCGAGGTCCCCGGACACCTTGCCGCAACCGGGGCGGACCGCACAACAAGATGCACAAGGAGACCGGCGATGGCGAAGGAGCTTGGTGTCGGCATCATCGGCCTGGGCATGGGCCGCGACCTGTTCTACCTGAACCGCGATCCGTCGACCCGCTTCGAGGTCCGCGCGGTCTGTGGGCGCGACCCGGCCAAGGCGGCCCGGTTGGCGCGGGACAACGGCATCGGCTTTTCGACCACCGATTACCGCGAGCTGATTGCCCGGCCCGACATCCACGTCGTGGCCGTGTTCTCGCCCGACCACTTGCATGGCGAGCACTGCCTGGCGGCCCTGCGCGCGGGCAAGCACGTCGTGGTCACCAAACCGATGGTCAACCGGCTCAGCGAAGCGATCGAGATCACGCGCGAGGCCGAGGCGCGCGGGCTGAAGTTTCTCGTCGGCGAGACGTGCCGATGGTACACGTCATTCCTGGCCTTGCGGCGTTTCTACGACGACGGCGACCTGGGCCAGATCCTCTTCGCCGAGGCGCACTACGTCCACGAGATCAAGGACTACTTCCCGCTCACGCCATGGCGCCTGGAGGCTCCGCAGGACTTCATGTACGGCGGCGTGTGCCATCCGCTGGACTCGCTGGTGTGGTTTCTGGGCGACGTCGACGAGGTCCACTGCTACGCGAACCGCGGCGGCCTGTCGGCCTATCCGCAGGAAGAGAATTTCCTCTTGAACCTCAAGTTTCGAAATGGGGTGATCGCCCGGGTGCTCGGCGCCTACGGCATGGTGCAGCCGCCCTGGCCGATGATGGGCATCACGCTCTACGGCACGAAGGCCACGGCCACGGCGACGTTCGAGGATTTCCAGCCGAGCCAGCTCCGCATCGTCTTCGACAAGCTCGGCGGAAACCAGCCGGCGGTGATCGATTACCCGGCCGATCTCGAAGGGGCCTATGGCCAGGGCCAGGCGGTGCGCCGCTACATGGCGCACCTGGAGGACTGCATCGTCCACGACCGCCGGCCCTGCGAAGACGCGCGCGAAGGCACCAAGACCATCGCCGCCCTGGACGCCGCCTGGCGTTCCCACCGCACAGGCCTGCCGCAGAAAGTCGGCGCGTGACCAAGAAGCACTCTGTTGCCTAATCGTTCAACGAAGACTGTCCCCCTTTCGGTAAGGGCCTGCAAAACAATAAGTTGGGCAAACATGAGAGAGCAAGGGAGCTTGCGCTTCCTTGCT
>JANLFZ010000246.1 GCA_024653385.1 Thermoguttaceae bacterium
ATGCTCCCCTTGGCCAAGTACGCCATCGCGCGGTGAAGGTGCGGCCCGCTGCGGGCCTGCGTGCCCAACTGCACGACGCGGCCGTACTTCTTCGCCGCGGCGACCATGGTGCGGCCCTCGAGGATGTTGTGCCCGTCGGGCTTCTCGACGTACACATCCTTGCCGGCCTGGCACGCGAGAATCGTGGGGATGGCGTGCCAGTGGTCCGGCGTGCCGAGCACCAACGCGTCGACAGACTTGTCGTCCAGGGCGATGCGGAAGTCCTCGATGCCTTTGGGCGCCGGTCGGCCCGATCGCGCCAGCGACTTCAGCCGCGCGTCGAGCGTGCGCCGGTCTACGTCGCACACGTAGACCACCTCGACTTGCGCCAGCGAGGCGAAGAGACTCAACAGGTGTCCGCCACGCCCGCGCACCCCTGCCACGGCCACGCGGATGCGATCGTTTGGCCCCGGCCGGCCCGCCGCCAGCACGCGGTCGGCCACCAGGGGGGCGGCCGCCAGACCTGCCGTTTGACCGAAAAACCGGCGCCGGTTGGTCGCACGATCGTCACGCCTGGAGGCACGATCGCCACGCCTGGAGGGATGGGACACCCCGCGGTGAACGTTGTCGGACATGGCTCGCTCCTTGGCTCGCGTCGAGGATGGTCAAGATTTTCGAAAGGGCCTGGTACGCCACGGAAGAAGGAAACACGCAAAACACACCGGCGTATTGACTATCCCCCAACTGCTGGGCTGAGAAGAACCTCCGCGCCCAGTCGTCAGCGCCTGCATGGCCGCGCAAAGATCCACCCGCCACACGCGACCTACCTTAACGCCGGGAATCTGCTCAGTGCGTAGCATCCGCCGCACAGTCTCCTAGAGCATGATAACGCCCGGACTAGTGCGTCGATTGGCACAAAACAATCCTCACGCTTCAGTCCCCCCATCTAGGCTCATACTGAATCCCACGGTCCCCGGGGTATGGGGTACGGTGGAGGTGCTGCCCCGTGATGATTTCATTGGGAATGCCATTGGGGAATGCGAGGCACTTCTTGATCTGGCCGACAAAGTACCGCGTGCAACTGGAACACGGGCACACGTTGATGGGCCGGCTCCATTCAGCCTCCGGGTCCAATGCGTGCCGTTCCAGGTCCGGCCGCTGCTGTCCGCTGTCTGTCATTCGAGTAGCTCCTCCAGCTCGATTGATTGGGCCCCCGAGTCCAACTGCGTTCTACGCCTGAGGAAAAATTGACTGCCGCGGCCGCACAATACCTCGCGTTCTCCGGGTAAGCCGGAATGTCGCTCGATCCGCCTCCCCGATCTGCCGTGAATGATGAGCCGGATCGCCCCTGATCATTGCCCATAGGCGTCCCAGGCGAAAAAGTCGCTCTCCCGCCTCCAAGACTGCTCGTAATTGTAGTGCGACGGGCGGGTCTTGGGACCCAGCCCCCCGCATGCTAGGCCGGATCATGGCCCCCCCAAAGCCGCGCGCCTGGGGCAGCGCGCTGGTTGACGAGAGGCGTTCCCCCCGTTAAAGTGATGCCAAGCAGATTTCTTGCGAGAGGTTCCGGTTTGGCGAAGCAAATCAAGGCGACTGGCAACGCGAACCCCCATCGCAAAGGGGATGACAGTTCATCTCAGGGGCCACCCGCCTTCGGTGGTCTACCCCTTTCGCCCGTGACGCTCGCGGCGCTCCAGCAAGCGGGATACGACCATCCGACGCCCGTGCAAGCCGGTCTGATTCCCAAGGCCCTGCGCGGCTTGGATCTCATGGGGCAAGCGCAAACCGGCACGGGCAAGACCGCGGCGTTTGCCATCCCGATTCTCGAGCGTCTGGAACCGCACCGGTCGAAGGCCGGCCCCCAGGCCATGGTCCTGGTTCCCACGCGCGAGCTGGCGGTGCAGGTCCGCGACGAGTTCGTCAAGCTGGCCGCGGGGCGGCGGGTTCACATCGTCGCGGTCTACGGGGGCAAGCCGATCCGCAAACAGAGCGAACAGCTCCGCGCCGGGGCCGATGTAGTCGTCGGTACGCCAGGCCGGGTGCTGGACCACCTGGAACGCGCGACGCTGAGCCTTGCCGGCATTCGCATCGTGGTGCTCGACGAGGCCGATCGGATGCTCGATATCGGCTTTCGTCCGGACATCGAGAAGATCCTGCGTCGCTGCCCCCAGTCGCGGCAGACCCTCTTGCTCAGCGCGACCATTCCGCCCCCGGTGCAGCGCCTCGCCGAGCGGTACATGTGCCAGCCGGAAGTGCTCGATTTTTCGCCCAAGGAAATCGCGGTCGAAACGATCGAGCAGTTCTATTACACGATCGACGCGGAGTACAAGTTCGAGCTGCTCGTGGCCCTCTTGGCGCGCGAGAAGCCGCAGCAGGCGATCGTCTTTTGCCGGACCAAGCGGGGCACCGAAAAGGTCTGCCAGCGCCTTAGCCGCAAGTTCGATTCGGTGGCCGCGATCCATGGCGATCTGGCACAGCGGGTGCGCGACCGCGTGATGAGCCGGTTTCGTGAAGGAAAGCTCCGCGTGCTCGTGGCGACCGACGTGGTCGGCCGAGGCATCGACGTGACCGGCATTTCGCACATCATCAACTACGACGTGCCCCAGTTCTGCGACGACTACGTCCACCGCGTGGGGCGCACCGGGCGGATGGGACGCGAGGGCGTGGCCTTCACCTTCGTCACCCCCGAAGAGGGGCCCGAATTGACGCGGATCGAGATGCGGATCAATCGGCTCCTCCAGCGCAAGGAAGTCGGCGAACTGTTGCCCTCGCTGGGTCCCTTGGGGGGACTGCCCCAGGCGGCCGCGCGGCCTTTGCCGGCCCAACCGCCGAGCGTCGTCGTTTCGGGGGCCTCGTCGCCCCCCGCGCCCAAGCCCGTGTTCGGCCGGCGCGTGCGCCGCATCCGCCGGGCACTCTAACGGCCCGGCATCCCCCTCGTTGTCGCGGTGCTTGTCGATAAATTCCGCTTGACACGGACGACAAGGCTAACCAGAATCGGCGTTGGGTCAGCCGCCGGGGAAACGTGTTGAAACGACGCAGGGGCTGCCCGGAAGCAAGGATCCGTTGGCGCCACGGTGTGCGGTTGATCGCACCCTGTCGTTTGGATGTTTGTTCTTCGTTTCCGGGCAGCCCTTTATCGTGGACCGAAAGCACACTCGGCAAGCGCTAGGGCTTGTGTACACTTTGGCGCAAAGGTGCAAAACCATCGGCGTTGTGGCTGAGCGGAGACACGTCGGCGTGGATCCCGCGGCGACAGCGACGCACGCTCACGAAGTGTTTGATTCGCCAAGGTTTGAGAATGTCGCGCGCTGTTCTGGGGGAAACGCCCCGACTGCGGCACGCCGCGTGCGAGAAGCCGGGCAAGTACGGGTCGCTGCCCGGGGTTCGGGAGTGACATGGGTGCCTTCACCCATCGTAGGGGAAGGTTTTCTTTTCCAAGGTTCCTTTGTTCAAGGAGTCGTGCAATGAGACTGTGGAGGGACGAAAGCGGGGCCGTGCTGTCGGCCGAACTGATCCTCCTGTTGGCCATCGTCGTC
Source organism: Thermoguttaceae bacterium (assembly GCA_024653385.1). GTDB lineage: Bacteria > Planctomycetota > Planctomycetia > Pirellulales > Thermoguttaceae > JANLFZ01. The sequence continues at coordinate 3,516 of JANLFZ010000246.1, forward strand.
ATGGCGCTGGTCGTCGGCCTGAAGGAACTCCAGATGGCGGTCAACGAGGAACTCGAAGACGCCGCCACGGCGATCGGATCCATCGACCAGACCTACAGCTTCGGCGGTGTCACGAGCTGCTGCGCGTCGCACAACGGCTCGTACAATAACGACAATCGCGATAGCTGCGTCGACACCAATGCCATCGTGAGCTGCGCCCAGGTCTTCGGCAACGAGTCGACCGACGGCAATCCGTAGCGCTCGACGGGCGGTCTAGACTAGACCATGCGGCCAAGCTGGCCCCGAGGGTTCCGTGGCAGGCCCTCGGGGCCTTCGCTGTTTCTTGGACCAAATGGTTGACAGGTTTTGTCGGACAATTATGCTAAAAACTATCGGCGCTGCGAACGAGAACCGCGTACATCGTGCGGCCGTGTTCAACAGGGGTCTGGCATGCAGGGTTTCGGTATCGCGTTCGTTGTGCTGATCGTCGTGTTCACCGCGATGGGCGCGTTCTTCGATTGGCGATGGAGAAAGCTGCCCAACGCACTGACCGTGCCCTGGGGCGTGGCCGGTGTTCACGGTGGTGCACGGGATTGCGCAGGCCAGCCTGGCCGGCGCCGGCAAGGGATTGCTCTTTTCCTTGGGCGGGTTCGCCGTGGGATTCGGCATCCTCTGGGTGCTGTGGTTGGTCGGGGGTGGGGGCGGGGGTGACGTGAAGTTTGTCGGCGCCTTGGGCGCCTGGCTCGGTTTCTGGGGAACGTTGTACGTGCTCGTGGCCAGTTCGTTGATCGCCGTCGGTGCGAGTTTCCTGGTCCGGGCATGGCGCGCGACCCAGGGCCGCGACAAGAGCAAGAAAACCCTCGGGCAAGGCACTGCCTCGTCCGCCGTGGCCATTCCTTACGCCATTCCCGTGGCCGCGGCGGTCTGGTTCGTGCTCGCGTGGCAGGCCTGGCGCGGCCTGCCATTGCCCCCGTTGACCGTATGATCGAACCAAGGCCGGACGGCCGGCGCCCCGCGCGGGCCCGGGCTGTCGGTCCCTAGAGCACCTTTTGCGGGAGTCCCTGTCGTGTGTCATTTCCTCGGCGCCGGCAACCTCGTTCGAGGCGGCGTAACCGTTGATGGGGACTGTCCCGATTTTCGCGGCAAAGCCCGCGATTATCGCCGGGGCAAGCGACGACGCCTCGGGGCCATCCTGAGCGCCGAGTTGCTCCTGGTGCTGCCGCTGGTGGCGGCGGCAGCGCTGAGTTTGATCGAGTTCGGAATGTTGATGGTGGGCCAACAGCGCGTCGAGACGGCAGCGCGGGGAGCATGTCGCGCGGCGTCCTTGCCCGCCGATTCCGAGGACGAGGCCAAATCGGCCGCCTGGCAGGCCGCGCGCGGCGCGCTGGGCAACGGGCGACTGGCCGAGGCCTGCGACCTGCGCCTGTCGCTCGGACGGGGAACCGGCGACGACGTCGTGGCCGAAGTCCGCGTTCCCATGAACGCGGCGGCGCCCGATATGCTCCGCGTGTTCGGGCTGTCGCTCGAAGGACGCTGCCTGAGGGCGCGCTGCATGATGCGCAAGGAGTAAACCAGTGACTCGTCTCAGCCCATGGAAGCTGACCATTCCAGCACGTCTCATTTTGTGGGGAGCATTCCCGTGGCATCGTTCGTGTCGAAAGAAACCATGACGATCGGTATCGTCGCCGTGTTGGCTGGGCTTGCCGGGGCCTACGGCATCCGCTCCATGCTTCAGCAGCCGACCCCCGAGGAACCCAAGAAGCCGGTGGTCAAGAAGGTCCCGATGGCCAACACCGACCTGCCCGCGGGCCGCGTGATTGCCGCGGGCGATATCTCGCTGATCGAAATCAGCGGCGCCGAGCTTCAGAACCGCGGCCTGGATCTGAACCAGGTGCTGGTCAACCCGAAAGACATCGTCGGGCGCCGGCTGCGCGTGCCGGTCAAGCAGGGGGAGCCGATCCTCACCACGGCGCTGTACCTTGCGGGGACCGGCCCGAACGTCTCGGAACGACTCAAGCCGGGATTCCGCGCGGTGACGCTCGCCGTGCCGGAGGCCCACGGGGGCGACGCGGCCGTCGGCGGGTTCGTCGATGTGGTGTTCCGCACGGAGCCGCGCCCCGGCGGCGAGGGAATCGCGCCGATCCCCGAGATGACCGTCACCCTGTTGAGCCATGTGGAGGTTCTCGAAGTGGAAAAAGCCCCGCTGGGCGGCGCGGGGCGCGACATCCAGGTGACCCTCGCGCTTCCGATCGACCAGGTGAACATGATCAAGGCCGTCGAGGGCCGGGGCGAGTTCTCGCTGGTGCCCCGGCCTGAGGGCGAGATCGGCGTGGCCAAGTCCGAGAAGCGCGAGACGCTGGAGACCGCGCTGGGGATTCCTCTACCCGAACCGCCCGAGCCGCCCGAACCTCCCTTCCGCACGGCCGTGTACCGCCGCGGGTCGCTGCAAGTCAACACGTTCGTCTCGGGCATGTTGGTGGACGACAGCGGCCGCGTGGTGAGCAGCCGAGGCGCGGCCGGCACTTCGCAGAAGGGTTGCAAGAACTGCAAGGGCAAGGGGCAGGCGGTTCCGGTCGATCCGCGCGCGCTGAAGCCCGAACCCGACGCCGCCACCCGGACGCCCACATTGGCGCCACCCAAGCCCGTCAACGGCAAGAAGTCGCCGCCTCCGGTGGTGGCGCCCGGCACGCTACGACCGCAGCGCTAGGCGCGCCCGGCCCGTTAGCGGAGCCGCCCCTGGAAAACGCCAAGAAAGCGAAGCCCTATGCGTCAGCCATTCGCTCATCCGTCGCCGGCCGTGGCCATCCACCGCCGCAACCGGCAGGGGGCCATCGGGGTCTTGCTGCTGCTTTCGATGAGCGTGACCCTGGCCATGGCGGCGCTGGTCATCAACCTCGGCTGGCTCTGGTGCCATCACCACAAGTTCCAGTCGGCCTGCGAGGCGGCGGCACTGGCTGGCGCAAGCGAACTGATCGACGACGGTTTCCTTTACGCCGGCACCTGCGCCTTGAGCCATCCGGACGACGGCGACGCCAGCCCCAAGGCACGCCGATTGCGTCGAGCCAAACAACAGGCGGCCCGGTTCGCCGCGGCCAACGGCGTGACCATCGATCTTGGCGACGACAACGAATACGAAGAGGCATCGAACGCGGTCGTCACGGCCGCCGGCCTCTTTCGCTCCGACCCGCGTGATGCCGAGGCCGGCACGGCCAGGGCGGCCACGGGCGAGGTCGTCGTGTGGCAGGCGCCGGCCGGCGGGCTCGACGATGCCTCCGAAGGTAACGCCCAAGCCGAATACCCCACGGCCGGACCGGCCGCGCGTCAAGGGGTGATCGTCCGGGTCGGAGCCGAGACAAAGCACGGCAACCCCTTGGTCCTGTGGTTGGGCGGCATCACGGGCGTGACGCGGGGCGATGTGGTCGCCGAAGCCGGGGCCGTGCTCGATCAACGCGCGCTCGGGTTCCGTCCGGCCGGCCACCTTGGCGTGCCGCTGGTCCCCGTGGCCATCTCGGTCACTTCGTCTTCGACCGAGCGTTTCTGGGGCGTCGTTCACGCCGACCGCGCGCTTGGCCAAGCCCAAGCGACGGCATCCGGCGAGTCCGTGCAAGACGATTTCTCGGTCGATTCCCGCACCGGCGCGGTCCGCGGCGGGCCGAACGGCATTCCGGAAGTCCTCCTGAGGATCCGCGTGCCCGATCCCTCGAAACCCGACGAGGGCGGTGAACCGACCGCGTGGGCGGTTTCGTTGCCGGGGCCCGATTGGAACGTCCAGCGGTTCGATGCCCAGGTGCGCGGCGGCCTGCGAGCCGACGATCTGACTCTGCTTGGCGGCGAGATCGCCCTGCGCGAGGCCGCCGGGCTACGGTTGCCCGGTCCCGCCATCGAGAAAGCCCACCTGGGGCGCCTCCGCGAGGCCATGGCGAGCATTCGGGGCATGAAACGGGCATGGATGCTGGGATCTCCGGCAGGCGACGGCTCCATCACGGTGGTGGGGTTCGTCGCGGCGTGCGTGGTCGATTGCCGGGAGGAGTCGGACTCGTCCCTGGCGCTTTGGGTCGAGCCCTGCGTCCTGGTGACCCCCACGCTGTTGGTCGGCCGGGGACACGGACCAAACCCGTTCTTGGGAAAAGTCGCGTTGGAACGTTGACGCCGGCATCCGCCGGAAACCACTGACGAGGAACCCATGCCATACGATCCCGAAGCGGCCTTCGGCCAGTCCAGCCCCGAGTTGCCGGAGCACGTGGACCGATCCGAGCACCAGTTCCAGCGGCTCAAGGTGAGCATCCACCAGAACCTGGTCGAGTCGCTCGATCTCGCGCAGTTGGGACACGGCGACGCGGCCCAGATCTGGCGCCACGTGCGGGCGCTGGCCGAGCAGCTCTGCGCGGCCCACCACGAATGGTCCGGCCCGATCGACCACGAACGGCTTCGCGAGGAACTGCTGGCCGAGATGACCGGGCTTGGACCCATTGAGAAGCTGGTGCGTGACCCGACGATCAGCGACATCCTGGTCAACGGCCCGTACACCGTGTACATCGAGCGGGACGGCCGGCTGGAACGGACCGGCGTGGTCTTCGCCGACGAGGCGCACCTGATGCGGATCATCCAGCGGATCGTGGCGCGGCTTGGGCGGCGGATCGACGAGGTCAGCCCGATGGTCGATGCCCGGCTGCCCGACGGCTCGCGCGTCAATGCGGTCATTCCGCCGTTGGCGTTGGGGGGGCCGACCCTCTCGATCCGCCGGTTCGGCCTGAACCTGCTTTCGATGGAAGACCTGCTGGGCAACGGGTCGTTGACGCCCGAGATCGCCGAGTTTCTCGCCGCCGCGGTGAAGGCGCGGATCAGTTGCATGATTTCCGGCGGGACCGGGGCCGGCAAGACCACGCTGCTGAACGTGCTCAGCTCCTTCCTGCCGGCGGCCGAGCGGATCATCACCATCGAAGACTCGGCCGAATTGCGCTTGAAGCACGCGCACTGGGTGCGCATGGAGACCCGCCCACCGAACACCGAGGGGATGGGCGAGATCACCCAGCGCGATCTGGTGCGCAACAGCCTGCGCATGAGGCCCGACCGGATCATCGTCGGTGAGGTCCGCGGCGCGGAGGTCTGGGACATGCTCCAGGCCATGAACACCGGCCACGAGGGATCGCTCACGACGATCCACGCGAACAGCGCCCGGGACGCCCTGGCGCGCCTCGAGATGATGGTCGCCCTGACCGGCTTCGAGCTGCCCGTCTCCGTGGTCCGGCAGTACGTCGCGGCCGGCATCCGGCTGATCGTTCAGGTGGCGCGTCTGGCCGGAGGACCGCGGCGCTTGGTGCAGGTGTCGGAAATCGTCTCGGTCGAGAACGGCGACTACCGCGTCGAGGACATCTACCGCTACGAACAATCCGGCGTGGACGACCAAGGCACGGCCGTCGGCGAGTTCGTGACGACGGGCTACCAACCCCAGTGCCTGGCTCGGATTCGCGCGGCCGGAATCCGCCTGGAAGACCAGTGGTTCGCGGCGCGCCGCGTTCCCGACCGGCGCCGCCCGCGAAGTCCCCAAAACGCCGCGAAACCCAACGGACAGCCCGAGGCCGCCCAGCGGGCAGCGACCCTGCCCTGACGGCACGCACGGCCCCTTGAAACGGGAACACGACGAGGAGTACCCCCGTGGATCCAAGAATCCTGCCTTTCGTCCTGTTCGCCGCTTGCCGGCGGCTCCACAAGTCGCGTACCAGCAGGGCCGCCGCGGCGACGA
>JANLFZ010000247.1 GCA_024653385.1 Thermoguttaceae bacterium
TTCGCTTCCTTGGGTTCCATAAGATTGCCCAACTTATTGTTTTACAGGCCCTAACGGCACGCCCGGGGCCGGATTCCCGCAATCGGCCAACTCGATCGGGTCTATAGTTGGCGCAGCGCCTCGACAAGTTCCGCGACCATCTCGTCGGTGTGGGCGCACGTGAGGCTGATGCGCAGGCAGGCTTCGCCCTCGGGGACGGTCGGAGGCCGAATGGCGGGGACAAAGACGCCCCGGCGGCGCAGCGCGTGCGACAATCGCACCGCGCGGCCCACATCGCCCACGACCAGCGGCACAATCTGGCTGGCCGAACTGCCCACGTTCCAGCCCTGGTCGCGAAGCTGCTGGCGAAGCGTGGCCGCGCGGGCCAGGAGCGTTTCGCGCCGTTGCGGCTCGCGGCGGACAATCTCCAAGGCGGCCAGTGCCGCGGCAGCGGTCGCGGCCGGGCCGGCCGTCGAAAAGACGTAAGGCCGCGCCGTGTTGACCAGCCACTCGATCAGCGACCGGGACCCCACGACGAATCCGCCCGCCGACCCCAGGGCCTTGCTGAGTGTCCCCACGCGCACCGGCACGCGGTGCTCGACGCCGAGGGCCTCGGCAACGCCCCGGCCGCTCGGGCCGAACACGCCCGTCGCGTGGGCCTCGTCGATCAGCAGCATCGCCCCGTGCTTCTCACACACGGCAACCAGTTCCACCAAGGGCGCCAGGTCGCCGTCCATGCTGAAGAGGCTGTCGGTGGCCACCAGGCATCGGCGGGCCCGAGTCCGCGTCAGGAGACGATCCAGCTCCTGCCAGTCGCCGTGCGGGTAGACCCGCACATCGGCGCGCGAAAGCCGGCAGCCGTCCAAGAGACTGGCGTGATTCTTCCGGTCGCTGAAGACGGCATCGCCGGGACCAACCAGGGCGGCAACGGCGCCCGCGTTGGCCGCGAACCCCGAGGCGAACACCAAGGCCGCCTCGGTGCCCTCGAACTCGGCCAGCCGGCGCTCGAGTTCGCGGTGCGGACGTGCGCGGCCGAGCACCAACGGGCTGGCGCCGCTGCCCCAGCCCTCGGTTCGGGCAGCTTCCGACGCGGCGGCCGCCAGGCGCGGGTCGGCCGCCAGCCCCAGATAGTCGTTCGAACCGAAGTGGACCAGCGCCTCGCCATCGACCACGATGCGCGGCCCCTGCGGCCCCTCGCGCGTCGACAGGCGCCGGCGCCGACCCTCGCGCTCAAGCCGGACCAGTTCGTCATCAATCCAAGCCAGCGGATGGGGCGGCGGCGGGTTCGGGTCGGACATGGTCGGCTCCCACGATCGGCCGCGCCGGGTACTCCCGAACGTGTATGCGCCGGGCACCCAAGGGTCGCGGACGTCCACAACGCGCCCGCCCGGGCCGAAGAGTCAGGGACCCTCGCTGGCGCGTCGGGTTGGTATGCTCGGTCCCTCGCTGGCGCGTCGGGTTAGTACGGGGCCCTCGCTGGCGCGTCGGGTTGGTGTGGGGCGATGGCTCCTTGCGCTACAGTCCCGGGAATGGGTTGGGCGTGAAGCCCACAATCAAGAACGCCAGGGTCGCCCAACCGAGGACGACTCGTCCCGCGCCCAAGGGGACATCGTCATTGGCCGTGGGTGGGTGGCGCGGGCCCATGAGCGTCAACAGGACAAGCATCACGGTCCAGCCGGCCATGCTCCTCTTTTCCAACCACCAGACGGCGAAGACGACCCCGGCAATGGCCGCCGCCAGCATCGTCGTGGCCACGGCGTGCGCACGATCACGAAGCAAGGCATACAGCACGTGCCCCCCATCGAGTTGCCCAATGGGAAACAGGTTGATCGCGGTGATCAGCAAACCCACCCAGCCGGCCATCGCCAACGGGCCGATGAAGATGTCGTGCCCTTCGGGCAACGGGCCGAACGTCAGACGGCCGAGAAACGTGAACAACAACGGTTCGCCGAGCTGGTGGCCGAATCGCTGGGCGACGGGCAGCGTGTCGATGGCCGGGCCGATCTTGGAAAACGGGTACTGGAGCCCCACCACGCAGCAAGCCAGCGTGGGAACCAGTCCGGCCAACGGGCCGCTGATCCCGATGTCGAACAGGGCCTTGCGGTCCTTCACCCGCGCATCCATCGCAATGACGGCCCCCATGGTGCCGATCGGGGGCAAGGGCATCGGGAGGAAGAATGGGAGGCTTGCCGGAACCCCATAGCGCCGCGCTTGGACAAAATGGCCCAGTTCGTGACACCCAAGAATCGTCATCAAGGCCGCGCAGTAGACCGGCCCGCCGACCAGAAAGGTGCTCACGCACGTGGCCAGGAAGAGCAGAAGAGGGACCTTCCACCGGAGCCGGCCGGCGGGCCTTGCCGCGCCCCCCGTGGTGGGCGGAGCCTCCCCGGCCCGGACGGGAGCGTCCGGCTGTCCCCCAGGCACCGCCTTTGGGGTCGCATCGTCGTGAGTCGGTTGTCCGTCGCCGTTCATGGATTAGCGAATTCTAACGAATCGCTCGAGGCCGACAACCGCCTTGTGTCGAAGGCGACCGTCTCAGTGGCGGAGCGTGCGCGGATCCGAGGCCGACGCGGGGGCCGACACGGGGGCCGGCGCAGGAGCGGGGCTCGCGCCGGGCCGGGCCACGGCCGGCGGCTGGGCTTGTTCTGGCGCGCCGAAGAAACGGGTCGTGCCCTCGCGGACCAGTCGCGCGCCGGCGGCTTTCGAATGCACCTCCACGCGGAAAACATGGTTCCCGGCCACCTCGGCCTTCGCCCGGACGCGCAGCACCACGCTCTGGCCCGCGGGAACCTGCGGGATCACGTCGAAGACCACTTGTCCCGGGCCGATCCGGTGGCGTGCGCCCTCGGCGCCGACAGGCTCGATCCCTTGCGAGAAATAGGTGACCACCTCGACGTTCTCGGCAGCCGCCGTTCCGCGGTTCTGGATCGTCAACTGGTACGTCGCGTCGCTGGAAACCGAGACGGGCCCCGTCGGCTCCTCGACCAACAACGTGAGGCTGGCCGCGGCCTCGACCTGGGTGACCGCCGAACCCGAGGCCGACAGCCCGCCCTCGGCGACGCATTGCGCGTCGATCCGCCCCGTGCCCGCCGCGCCGATCGCGGCAATCATGACCACGGTGGTCTCGGCGCCCGCCGGAAGGGTCTCCAGGTTCCAGACAACCTTGGTCGGATCGGAGCCCGGCCGCCCGTTCTGCGGACTGGAAATGAATCGCGCGCCGGCCGGCAGCGTGGCCGTCACGACAGGTTTGACGGCGGGGGCCGACCCCGGGTTGCTGACGCGGATCCGGTAGGTCGCCTCGGTCCCCACGTACTGCACGCGCGGCGCCTCGACCTCGATCTTCAGGCTCGCGCGGCGCACCACGATCTCCTCGGTAATCTGAGTGCGCAATCCCCCGTCGCCCCGCGCCTCGATGCCGACGAGCACCTTGCCTTCCTGCCGGGCGGTCAGTTCGACCTCGATCGATTTCTTCTGTCCGGCGGCGAGCTTGCCGAACGTGTGAGTGGCCGCCGGCTGCCGCTCGCCGGGACCGTTCGGCCAAAGCGCGACGGTCACGTTGTCGGTGTCGCCGTTGCCGGCATTATGAACTTCGAGCCGGTACACCTCGCCCTTGCCGAACTGGACTTCTCGCGGGCCGTGCAACACCACGGCAAGCCGGGGTTCCTGAACCTCGATCAACCCTTGGGCGCTTGCGGGGGTGCAATCCCACTTGACGGGCAGATCAAAGGGACGGCTTTGCCGGGGAACCAGGCGCAAGGTCAGCTTCTCGCGCCCCTTGGCCTCCAATCGCCCTAGCTGCCAAACCAGCGTTCCGCCAGCGCCGGATGATGGCGTCGTGGCCTTGCCCACGCTCGTCTCGGCACCGGCCACGTCGACCCACGCGGGAATCGAGACGTTGACGACGACTTGCTCGGCGGCGATCTCACCCGAATTGCGGATGACGACTTCGTACGATGCTTCTTTGTTGACGGCCACGCGGCGCGGGCCGACGGTCTCGAGGGCCAGCACCGGGCTCTGCCGTGTGAACACTCCGCTGTCATAGCCACTTGCGCCGGGCCGGTTGGCAACGCTGCCACCACCTGTGGGCGGCGCGATCGTCGGACCAATCATGGCCGGTGGCGATGCAAGCGGCGTGCCGGTCCCCGCCGCCGCCGGACCCGCGTTGGAGGGAGCGGGAGTGGCCGAGGGACTGGCTGGCGAGGGGCCTGCTGCGGCCTCGGCCGGCTGACGAAAGATCGCCAGCCGTTTGTGCATCGGCGCTAGGCCCGGCACGGGGGGCGTGGGCGGCGCGCGATCCTCGTCAACGGCCGCGGGTGTCCCGGAAGTATCCGCGGCTTGTTCCTCCGAGGTGGCCGATCGCTTTTCCACCGCGTTGGCCGGCACCTCTCGAACCTGCGGAGACTCGGCCATTGCGGGAGGCTGGTCCTGGACCTGGGGCGCAAGCGACCGGGTTGCCGGGCCTCGGGACGAGTCGCGATACGGGGCCGGGCGTGTGCCCGAACGCGATGATCGGTTGGACGGGCGCGCGGCATCGCCACCGCCAAAAAGCGAGGCGGTGAAGTCGTCGATCCGCTCGAGCAACGACACATTGGGCCTCGAGCCCGAAGTCGTCTGGGCCTCGCCGTACGAAAGTCCTAGCGCCAGCCAAGCCAGCCCAACCAGCCCCACGATTCGATGGCACCGCATCTTGCCACCTTGGGAAAAGACCACGGGAGAAGAGACAAGGGAATCTCATCCGTGGTATCGGTCAAACCGGTTTTGCCGGTTTAGCCGAGTTGCCGGGTTCCCACAGGTTTCCCGATACGTTCGGAAAGGCAGATTGGGAAATTCAGGGATTTTGGGCAAACTTTCCGGCGAGAAACCCAAGACAGCGAGGCCGGTCGGGCCACGCCAAAGCGCAAAGCCGCTAAAGCCTTACGTCCCCGCGGCGTTGGTTGTCCAAACGCCGTTGCCGCTGGTCAGCCAGGCGTGAATATCCTTGGCGGCCGTCTTGCCGGCACCCATGGCCAGGATGACCGTGGCGCTACCGGTCACGATATCGCCACCAGCCCACACGGCGCGGCGCGAGGTGCGACCGCTCGGGTCGGCGGCGATGTACCCGCGGGCGTTGAGTTCGAGCCCGGCGGTCTGTCGGGTGAGGATCGGGTTGGCCCCGGCGCCAATCGCCACGATCACCAGGTCGGTCTCGAGCGTGAACTCAGCGCCGGGCTTGGGCACGGGGCGACGCCGACCCGACGCGTCGGGTTCGCCCAGTTCCATTTCCTGGCAGCGGGCCGCGCGGACCATGCGTCGCTCGTCGCCCAGGTATTCCACGGGCGCGCATAGGAACTTGAAGATGATTCCCTCTTGCTCGGCGTGATGAACCTCCTCGGCACGGGCGGGCATTTCGTCGCGAGACCGACGGTAGAGTACCCAGACGTGCTCGGCGCCGAGGCGACGCGCGGTGCGCGCGGCGTCCATGGCCACGTTTCCACCCCCGACGACACAGACATTGCGCCCGCGGACGATCGGGGTATCGTACTCGGGAAACGCGTAGGCCCGCATCAAGTTCGACCGCGTCAGGTACTCGTTGGCCGAATAGACCCCGCCGAGGTTCTCCCCCGGAATGCCCATGAACGCCGGCAACCCCGCGCCCACGCCAATGAACACGGCGTCGAAGCCCTCTTGATCAAGCAATTCGTCGACCGTGATCGACTTGCCGATCACCTGGTTGAGTTCGAGCGTTACCCCCAGGCGGCAAAGGTATTCGACCTCTTGTTCGACGATCTCCTTGGGCAGGCGGAACTCGGGAATGCCGTACATGAGCACCCCGCCGGGCTTATGGAACGCTTCGAAGATCGTCACGTCGTGCCCCAAGAGAGCCAGGTCGCCGGCCGCGGTGAGCCCCGCAGGCCCCGACCCCACGATGGCGATGCGTTTGCCCGTGCGCGGGGCCCGCGGCGGCATCTCGACGAGTTGGTGCTGGCGCTCGTAGTCCGCGGCAAACCGCTCCAGCCTTCCGATGGCGGCGGGCTCGCCTTTCTTGCCGAGCACGCACTGCGCTTCGCACTGTGTTTCCTGGGGGCAGACGCGTCCGCAGATGGCCGGCAGACAGTTCGTCTGCTTGATCCGGCGAGCCGCCTCGGCGAACTTCCCCTCGGCGACCAGCGCGATGAAGCCGGGAATATCGACCCCCACGGGGCATCCCAAGACGCACAGCGGGCGCTTGCACCGCAGGCAGCGGCCGGCCTCTTCGCGCGCCTGCTCGGGCGTGTAGCCAAGAGGGACTTCCTTGAAATTCCGCGCGCGGACCTCCGGCTCCTGTTCCGGCATCGGGACGCGGTGTTGAGAACGGCGACGTTTCTCGGTCATGGACATGTTCGTGACGTGGTCGAATGTTCGCGCGCGGCCTGGTACTGTTCGACGTAGCGGTCCAGGGAGCACTTCTCCTCGTGCGCGTAGATCTTCTGGCGCGACAGCAGCTCGTCCCAGTCGACCAGATGGCCGTCGAACTCCGGTCCGTCGCTGCACGTGAACCGGGTCTGGCCACGAAGACTCACTCGGCATCCCCCGCACATCCCGGTCCCATCGACCATGATCGAGTTCAGGCTGACCACGGTCTTCACGCCGAAGGGTTCGGTCGTCTTGGCGCAGAACTTCATCATCACGGCCGGCCCGATGGCGTAGACGCATCCGATGGCCCGTTGGACGTCTTGTTCGAGGATCTCCCGGAGGGGTTCGGTCACCAGGCCCTTGCGGCCGAAGGAGCCGTCGTCGGTGGTGACGAGGTGCCGATGGCTGACCGCGGCGATCTTGTCGGTCCAGAAGAGGAGGTCGCGCGACCTGGCCCCCTGAATGGTGATGATTCTCGTGCCTGTCTCGTGGAACGCCCTGGCGATAGGGAAGATCGGGGCCACCCCCACACCGCCCGCGACCATCACCACGGTGTCGTGCCGCTGGATCTCCGAGGGTTGGCCGAGGGGGCCGATCAGGGCATAGAGGGATTGCCCCGCCTCGAGACGGGCGAGTTTGGCCGTACTCGTGCCCACAACCATCATGACCAAGGTGACGGTTCCCTCCTGCCGATCGAAATCCGCGACGGTCAGGGGGACCCGCTCACCCCGTTCGTCGGCCATGACGATGACGAAGTGGCCGGGCTGGGCCTTGCGGGCAACCCGCGGGGCCTCCACAATGTACTCGAAAATCTTAGGAGCCAACTCGGTCTTCTTGAGGATCCTGGTCATCGGTCCCTGGTGTCCCTGGCCCTGCCCGCGCGAGATCGACAATCCACTAACTATACGCTTTTCACCCGCCCCCCAGCAAGCGATCTTCGACGGGCCGGCTGGTTCCCAGAAGCCGACTCGGTGGTTAGAATGACTCGCGTTTGAGGTGCCCTCTCCAGATCAGAACGCCGCGGAACCCCAACGATGACCACGCGCGCACGCAAACGGCGGAAAACCGATGTGCCCGTCTCGCTGACCAAGCGCCATCGTGAAGTGATCCGGCTCCTCAGTCTGGGCTGCACGGTCAACGAAGCGGCGGCGATCTTGAAACTCTCGCCCAGCACCGTGGACAACCACAAGACCGCCGCCATGAAGCGTCTCGGCACCGACAAGTTGGCCTTGTTGACCCGGCTGGCCATCAAATTGCGGATCAGCGCGTTGGGCGACCGCCTGACCCCTACCGAGAAACGGCTCAGCGGACGCAAGAACGACGGCTGGAACTGACCGGACTCCCGCTCGGAAGTCGGCTACCGCCCCATCTCGCCTCGGAGGACCTTCCCGCGACCCGCGAAGGCCGGGCCACGTGACGAAACCGAAGATCCGCCACACTATCGCGAGAGCTGGTTCGCCTGCCTCCGGTACTTCTCAAAGAGGTGAAGGTACTTCTTTCGCTTCGCCTGGCTCTTGGCCAGTTGGGCCAAGTGCTGGTACTTGTGGGCCAGCGCGAGCTTCGTCTGCACCAGCTTGAGGTTCGTGTCGACCTGGGTCATTGGGGAGACTCCTTCTCCGGTATCAGGCGGAAGTTCTCGTCGAAGCGGCAGACGGTCAGGTCCTTGCCCTCGGGAAGCTTGCGCAGATCGGCTTCGATCTTCTGTCGGTCGCCGACGACAATGATCGCCAGACGATCGCGCAAGAGCCGCTCCTTGGCAACCCGCAGCACGTCCTCGGCCGTGACCGCCGAGATCTTGGGGATGTAGTCGTTGAAGTAGTTGTCCGGCAGATTATGCTCGACTAAGGTCTCGAGGTGCGACGCCACCTGGCCCGGCGTCTCGAACCCGGCGGGGTAGCCCCGGGTGAGATAGGTTTTCGAGAAGGCCAGTTCCTCGGGCTCCACCGGCCGGGCCCCCAACATGCCGTCGAACTCCTTGAGGAACTCGACCACGGCCGGCGCGGTCACGGCGGTCTGCACGCTGGCCATTGCCAGGAACGGGCCCGGCTGGCGGATCCGCCAATCGAACATCGTCCGCGCCCCGTAGGTATACCCCTTCGACTCCCGAAGGTTCATGTTCAGACGGCTGGAGAACTGCCCGCCGAAAATGCTGTTCATCACCGCCAAGGCATGATAATCGGGCGAGTTGCGGCGCGTGCCGATGAGGCTGACGGCGATCACCGACTGGGCCGCCCCCGGCTTGTCGATCAAGACGATTCGCGTCGGCTTTGCCGGTGGCGGAGGCGGGAACTCGGGCTCCCGTACGTCGGCCGAAGGCGACTTCCAGCCGCCCAGGGCCCGTTCCAGAACCGGCAGCAGATCGTCGAGGGTCACGTCGCCCACGGCGATCAGCGTGGCCTGCTCCGGTCGCACGCGGGTCTTGTAGAACTCCACCAGATCGTCGCGCGTGATCGACTGGAGGGTTGCCGGGGCGCCGAACTGAGGCCGGCCGTAAGGATGGTCCGGCCCGTACAGCGCGGCTGCCACGGCAAGGCTGGCCAGCGCGTTCGGCTCGTCGCGCACTTGGACCAGACGTCCCAACGCGATCTTGCGTTCGCGTTCCAACTCGGGCTGCGGGAAGGTCGGATGCTGGAGCACGTCGGCGTAGACGTCCAGGGCCTTGTCCAGGTGCCGCTTCAAGCTGAACAGCCGGACGCCCGTCGAGTCCCAGTCGGCGCCGATGGCCAGGCTCGCGCCGATGCCGGCCAGTTCGTCGGCGATCTGTTCGGCGGTGCGGCGCGTCGTTCCCTCGTCCCAGACCGAGGCCAGAAGCCCCGCCAGGCCGAGCTTGGCCGCCGGGTCCGACGACCGACCGACGCGCAGGACCAGAT
>JANLFZ010000248.1 GCA_024653385.1 Thermoguttaceae bacterium
GCGTGTGGGCGCGCAGATCCGCGTGCGGCAGCTCGCCGAGCCACTCCACGTTGGTCAGCTCGCGCTCCGCGATCCGCGCGCGCAGGGGCTCGCCGGCCGACTGGTAGATGAGCCGCATGATGCGGCCGTCGAAGTCGAATTCCTGATAGCGGTCCCATTGTTCGGTGAGGAAGAGGAACAGCGCCCGATCGCGCTGGTCGCGCGGCATGAAGCCGGCAGCCACCGCGATGTCGCCGGCCGCCGCGTGGTCGCGTTCGATGGCCGCGCGGCAAAGCGCGTCCTGCGCCTCGGCGCTGCGCAGACCGCGGAGGGCCTGTTCGGCCGCGCGGGCGATCGAAGGGTCCTGATCGGCCAGCGCGTCGAGCAGGGGATCCACGACCTCGGCGCCCAGGTGCCAAAGCAGCTCGATTCGTCCTGCCTTCAGGGCGGTCAGAACCCGGACCGCAAGTGGGCCCGTGGCCACATGGCCGCGGCAGACGATCGCCTCTTCGAGTACGGCCGCACGTGTCCTCGCCCAGAGAGCACACATCGCATCGATAGCGCCCTGATCTTGCAGCGAGCCCAAGGCTTCTTTCGCGTGTCGGGCGATGACGGGATCGACGTCGTCGGTTGCCTTCCAAAGAGTCGCTAGGACCTCGCCGGTCGCGCGGGCGAGAGGGTCCAGCTTGCCGACCTTCAGGGCGCTGAGCACGAAGGCGTCAACGGGGCGCTCCGCCACCCAGCCGCAGCCGACGACCAGCGCTTCAAGAACCGCGTGGCGCCTGGAAACCCACGTCATCACGACTGCATCGATGCATGGCTGAGTCGAGAGGCGGGCCAGGGCGGCGCGCGCGACGGCCTGAACGTCGTCGTCGCGGCTACGCACCAGGGCCTCGGCCAATGCCCGAGTGGCTTCCGGAGTGGCGTCCTCAGCCAGCGCGAAAGCGGCCCGGCGCCGCAGGAAGCCTCCGATGAGCGGCCAGCGGCAGTAGAGCCGTCGGATGCAGCGTTTGAGCTTCTTCGAGTCCATGGCCCCAGGGCAAATCACCAGTCAGGCTGAGCGTCGCAGCACCAGATGGATACGGCCCGTATCATCGGTTTCCTCACGGACAAGCGTGAACCCCTGTTCGGCCAATTTCGCCCTGGCCGCGTGGTACGCGTATCGCTGCGTGAGCCGGCCGAGCCACTGGCCGGAATACCGGGCACGGTCGTAGTCGGAGATGATCGCGTCGAAGGTTCCATCGCCGCGCCGTTTGAACCCCAGATCGTTGCTGAGCGGGCCGAGGTGCTGGCGGCGGATGATCACCTCGGCGCGTTGCGGCCGAAGGTCGCCTTGGTAGCCACAGAGGTGCTGCGCCGTCTCGCTGACTTCCACGTCACCAAACCCAAGGTCCGCCAAGGCGGCCACGAGGTGTTCTACCTCCGCTATCTGCGTCCGCAGCCTGGCGAAGTGCGACATGCTTATTCCCTCCCACCGATGTCCAGGGCGACGAACTGTTGCTCGGCCTCGCGCGTTTCGGCGAACGAGGCCGACTGGGCGCGGCCTTCGCGGAGCCAGTTGCGCAGGGCCTCGATCGTCTCGCGTTGCGAGCGCGACAGCGGCACCTGGCGGCGCAAGGCCCCCACGATGTCGTCGGTGGTGAACTCCCGGCCCGCGTCGAACCCGACGTACATCGCGTCGATGACCGCCTGTTCGATCTCGGCGCCGACGTACCCCTCCGACTCCCGCGCGAGCCGGGGAACGTCGTAATCGGCCGGCAACCGTCGGCGCTTCTGCAAATGGACTTCGAAGATCTCTTGGCGTTCCTGGAGCGTCGGCAGGTCGAGAAAGAAGATCTCGTCGAAGCGGCCCTTGCGGAGCAACTCGGGCGGAAGCATCGAGATGTCGTTGGCCGTGGCGACGACGAAGCATGGCGACTGCTTCTCCTGCATCCACGTGAGGATGGTGCCGAAGACGCGCGTGCTCGTGCCTCCGTCGAGCCCGCCCGAGGCCAACGCCTTCTCCATCTCGTCGATCCAGACGATGCAGGGGGCGACGGTTTCGGCCAGACGCAGGGCCTTGCGCGCGCGTTCTTCGGATTCTCCCACCAGGCTGCCGAACAGGGCCCCCACGTCGAGGCGCAACAGCGGCAATCGCCACAGGCCGCCGATCATCTTGGCGGTAAGGCTCTTTCCCGTGCCGGGAATGCCGATCAGGCCGATCCCCTTGGGGGCCGGCAGCCCGTACTCGCGGGCCTCCTTGGTGAATGCTCGCTCGCGCAGCCGCAGCCAATTCTTGAGGACCCCCAACCCGCCCACGTCGTCGAGCGTCTCGTGGACCGAGTAGAACTCCAGGGCCTGGCTTTCGCGGATGATCTGCTTCTTTTCCTCGGTGACCAGGGCGATCGACCGGTCGTCGAGCGTCCCGTTGGCCACGAGGGCCTTGCCAAAGACCCGCTGGGCCTGGGCCGTGGTCAACCCCACGGCCGCTTGAACCAACTTCTCGCGTCCCAAGGGCGTGAGCTTGATCCTGACGCCGGGCAGACGCGTGAGCTTCTCGAGCACGGCTTCCAATTCGGTCGAGGTGGGCGGGGGGAACTCGACCACCACGCTCTCGTCTCTCAGCTCCTCGGGGATCTTGCCGCTGGGCGTGGTGATGAGAATCGACTTCTTGGCGAACTTCAGTCGCTGGACCACGTTGCGCAGCTTTCGCTTGATCTGCGGGTTGGCCCACCAATCGTGAAAGTCCTTGAGCACGTAGAGCCCCTCGCCCTCGGCCTTGTCGACTTGTTCCAAGGCGGTAAGCGCATCCCGGGCCGCGGGGACGGCGGCACCGCCCGCCAGCGTCTGGAACCCCTCGGCGGCATCCCAGGCGATGCACGCCCGGCGCGTCTGCTCGCACAGCGTCTTGACGGTTTGGACCGCGCGTTCCTCCTCCGACGTGATGACGATCACCAGCGTGAATCGGGCGCGGAGGTACGTGTCGAGTTGCTCTTCAAAGCCCATGACGGCACCCTTGCTCTGCGACGCGAAGTTCCCATCGGAGCGGATCGACGCCGCTTAGGATCACCTCGCCGCGGCGCCCGAGAATGACCTCGGCCGTGGGGAGCGAGGCGAAATCGGCCTCGGTGTAGCGCCGGGTGAGGAAGCAAAGCGGCTTCTGCGCCCAGCCCGACACCCCGGATGCCGACGGCCGGTAGCGCCCGGCCGCGACGACGTCGACGCAGCCGAGCAGCTCGGCGGCCGAGGGCATGGCCTGGATCTCGCTCCATTCGTAGCCGGTCAGGAGCACCACGGAGTAGTCGGTCCGGCGGCGCAGGCGACGGAGGAGAACCGTCAAGGGCGCCAGTTGCTCGAGCGGTTCGCCTCCGCTTACGGTCAGGCCCTCGATGGCCGCCCCCAGCGACTTGATGCGACGGAGCAGCGCATCGACCGACACCCAGCGCCCGCCGCCGGTCGCGTGCGTTTCCGGGTTGAAACACCCGGGACATCGCAACGAGCAGCCCTGCACCCACAGCACCGCGCGCGGCCCGGGCCCGTTGGCGTGGCTAACGGGGAGAAAACGGTGGATGCGCAGCCCCTGCCGGTTCATGTTACGTTCCGCCAAGCCACTGCTGCTCGCGGAGCTGCTCCTGGGCGGTTTCCAAGGCCTCGGGAGTCATCTGGCGCTCCTCGACCTGGTTGCCCAGCGCGGCCTCGAGCGATTTGGTCAGCTCGAGGCAGCCCGGTCCCTTGACGCCCCGCACCTCGACCCGCACCTGGCCGTCCTTCTCGATGAATACCTCGATTTCTTGGAGTTCCATAATCCCACTGCTCCTCTGGGCCGGCTAGGCCGTGCGCCGAAGCACCAGGTGAATGCGGCCGTCCTGTTCGGTCTGTTCGGAGACCAGCTCGAAGCCCTGCTCGGCCAGCTTGGCGCGGGCCACGCGGTAGGCATAGCGCTGCGTGAGCTGCTCGAGGAACGTCTTTCGCCGGATGCCGCGCACGCCCCACCAATCGGCCACGACTTCGTATGTGCCCGAGCGCGTCCGGCGAAAACCGATCGCGGCGGAGAGAAACCCGGTCGAGATCTTCATCTCGACCTTCGCTTGCCCGGCGCCGAAGCCCCACAGCCGCAGATCGCCCTCTTCAACCGAGTAGCCCAAGTCCTCCAGGGCCTCTTTGAGGGCCTGCTTCTCGACCATCTGGGTTCGAAGACGTGTGAAGTGCGACATGGCTTGGTCGCATCCGTTTGGGGTTCCACGTGGCAAACAGGTTCGCAGCACGTTGACGTGCCTCTCCCCTCGACACCCGAAGGGGATAGTCCCGTTTTCGCGCTCCTTCGCCGCGAGAATCGGGGCGGTCCCCGTGAACGGTCAGTCAGCTTCCTATCGCGGTTTGCCAACGCGCACCAGCACCACGCCATGCCGGGGCACCGTCGACTCGAACTGGCCC
This sequence comes from Thermoguttaceae bacterium, assembly GCA_024653385.1. Taxonomy (GTDB): domain Bacteria; phylum Planctomycetota; class Planctomycetia; order Pirellulales; family Thermoguttaceae; genus JANLFZ01. Next base: position 4,393 of record JANLFZ010000248.1, read on the forward strand.
TCCAACTCGCCCAGGTCCTTCTGGCGCCAGAGGTCGCGCACGGCCTGCTTGCCTTTCACGCCGATGTTGGACCACCGGGCCGTGACCACGGCGGGCATCTCGCCGCGGTTGAACAAGCCCACCGCCTTGGACCCGTCCTCCAGATCCTTGACCATCAGGAACCGCTCGTCGTCGAGGTGGATCACCCGGGCCGACTGGCCCAAGGGGTCTTGATCGACCTCGATCACCTCGGGATTGCAGAGCACGTTCAGGGTGAAGTCGTCCAAACGGCTCATGTCGCCGCTGTAGAACAAGGGGGCGGCCATCAGGCACCACAGCGACATGAAGGCATACTGCTCGCTCGGCGTGATGGGGCACGGTTTGGGCTCGCCGCCGGTCCGGGCATCGCCAATGAAGCCGATCTGGAGATAATCGGGGTCGTTCCAGCTTCCCGGACGCGAGTGGGCCCGGTGCTTCGCGTTGGCCAGGGCCACGTCGAAGATCCGGTCCAACTCGAAGCCCAGGTCGCCGGCGGTTCGCCAGCTATGGCCGCCTACCTCGGCCCCCCACTCCCACACGTCGCCCATGCCGTACTGGCAGAGGTTGTACACGATGTCGCGCGGTTGGCGCTTGAGGATGTCGCCCATCAGCTTATAGGGTTTCTTGAGCGTCGGGAGGCTCTGGTCGCCCTTGACGATGTTGCCGTAGGAGCACCAGTCGTACTTGAGGAAATCGAATCCCCACTCGGCGAACTGCCGGGCGTCTTGCTCTTCGTGCTGGTAGCTGCCGGCGAAGCCCGCGCACGTGAACGGCCCGGGCGAGGTGTAGATGCCCGCCTTGAGGCCCTTCGCGTGGATGTAGTCGCACAGGGCCTTCATGTCGGGAAAGTGTTTGTTCGGGACGATATTGCCCTTGGCGTCGCGGAGCGGTCCGACGCGCAGCGGGTCGTCGTACTTCGGGGCGTTCATCCAGCAGTCGTCGATGTTGACGTACTGGTAGCCGACGTCGGCCATGCCGCTGCGGATCATGATGTCGGCGGCCTCGCGCATCATCTTGTCGGTTACGCGGTTGTAGTGCGCGTACCAGTGGTTCCAGCCCATCGGCGGCGTGAGGGCCAAGAGGTCGCCGGCAACGATCTTGAAAGGACGCTCGGCCGTACCGTGCGCGTTGGTAGCCTTGAGGGTCACGAGGTACTCGCCCCGCGGCGGCGTGGTTCCGGTAATGATGCCCGTCTGGGGATCGAGCTTGAGCCCCTCGGGCAGGTTCGCGGCGAAGGTCATGGGCCGCGCGCCGGTGGCCGGAATGCGATAAAGGAACGGGTTGCCGGGCCGCGCGCCGTAGACCTTCGGGCCGTTGATTCGGGGAGCCGGGCCAGGCTTGGGGGTGAGGATCACCGGGTCTTCGCGCGGACCAGGCACGGTTTTCGGCTTCGCGCCCGAGACGACGAACCGCGCGTCGGCCCAGTTGGCGTGGTCGTAGTTGACGCCGTCGCCCGCGTCGCCCACCGAGAGCAAGAGGAGCTTCACACCCCGCACGTCGAGGTCGACCGACTTGGCCGGCTGACCGGGCTTCATCACGCCCGAGTCGAAAAGCTTGCGCCCGTCGCCGACGATCTTGAACACCACCGAGGCGGGCCCGCCCGCGGCGTCGTCCACGCCCACCGAGGCCAGGAACCGCTCGGCGCCGCCGCCCAGCTCGATCCAAAGGGTGCTATTGGCGTGCGTTCCCACGCCGCGTTTGAACGGCTGCCCGGCGATCGACAGCGGCTTCTCGCGGATCGAGCGGTTGACCTGGGGCTTGCCCCATCCCTGGCGCATGTGGCTCAAGTCGAGCGCGTCGAGCCAGAGGGTCTCCTCCGCACGGGTTAGAGGCACAAGCCCCACGAGCAGAGAAAGGAATGTGGCCGGAAACAGACGCCTCCCCAAAATGGTGCCAGTCATGGTGGTGCTCCATGGGTTCTCGTTGGGATTGCCGAGGGCTGGCTTGACCAGCGTGTTATACCAAGTCGGCGGCCACTTTGCACGCACTTCCCGCGCCACGCCGACAGCCCCCGACCGAGCGGCCTCATGGTGCGATCGCCACGTGGCACGTGCCCGCCGCCGAACGCTTGGCCTGGAACATGGCCTGGTCGGCATCGCGAAGCATGGCTTCGGGGGTGTCGTATCCTCGCCAGCTCACGGCAATGCCAATGCTGGCGGTCACCGAGACCGTGCGATGGTCGATCTCGACGGGGGCGGCGACGGCGGTGACGATTCGCTGGCCGACTACTTGCGCGTCGGCCTCGCTGTAGAGGTCGTCGAGGAAGATGGTGAATTCGTCGCCGCCGAATCGGGCGACCAGGTCGTCGGGCCGCACCGAGCGTGCGATGCGTTCGGCGATTGTCGCCAGAAGGCGGTCGCCGGACAAGTGCCCGAACTGGTCGTTGATCGCCTTGAAACCGTCGAGATCGACGAACAAGACCGCAAAGCGGCGACTTGGCTCGCGTTGGGCCTCGCGCAGGGCCAATTCGAGCCGTGCCTCGAAGCGGCAACGATCGGCAAGGCCGGTCAGCGCGTCGTAGCCGCCCCGCCGGCTGGACGAAGCCCGATGGACGCTCGTCCGCCGGCCCCGACCCGGACGCTCCAGCGGACGCGCCACCACGACCACGGTGGGCCCGCCGGGCTCGGCAACGACGCGCATGCGACATTGAACCGCGACCTCGGCCCCGCTCTTCGCGCGAAGTTCGAGTTCGAACGCCGTGCGTCCCACCGCACCCTGGCCCGGAGACCGCAGGGTCTCTCGCACCAGCGGCACGGCCCGGGGGGCGATCTCGTCGACGGTTCGCGAGGCGATCTCGTCGAGCGAGTACCCCAGCGCCTCGCAGGCCGCGGGGTTGGCGTCGATGACCCGCCCTGTCGCGCCGTCGAGGAACAAGATCGCGTCGAGCGAGGTGTCCATGACGGCGCGGAGCCGCTGGACCTGCGTGGCGACGTCGGGAGGTACCTCGGGGGAATCAGGGGCGAAACCGTCCATTGCGACGCTCTTCCACTCCCAGCATTTCATCACCCCTACCGTCATCAGAATCAGGCATTGCCGACAAAGTGTCAAGCGATGCCCGGCATCGCAAGACATGTGGCGCCGCGAGGGCGAACAGGGCGTATCCCCCGACCGATCCCCTTGCCCCGAGGTGGACAATTGCTAAGGTTCTGGCGGACGGTTGGTTTTCTCGATACGGGAGAAGATTCATGGAACACAAACTGCCGGAGTTGCCCTACTCCAAAGACGCCCTTGCGCCGCACATGTCGGCCGAAACGCTCGAGTACCACTGGGGCAAGCACCATGCGGCCTACGTCACGAACCTCAACAAGCTCATCCCGGGCACGGAGTTCGAGGACCTGTCGCTGGAACAGATCGTGGCCAAGGCGTCCGGCCCGATCTTCAACAACGCGGCCCAGGTGTGGAACCACACGTTCTTCTGGAATTGCCTTTCTCCCCAGGGGGGTGGCGAGCCGAGCGGAAAGCTGGCCGATGCCATCCGCAGCCAATTCGGGTCGTTTCAGCAGTTCAAAGAGAAGTTCACGGCCGCTGCCGTTTCTCACTTCGGTTCCGGTTGGGCCTGGTTGAGCCGGGACCGCGACGGCAGATTGGTGGTCGAGAGCACCGCGAACGCGATCAACCCGATGAAAGAAGGACGTGTCCCCCTCTTGACGTGCGACGTCTGGGAGCACGCCTATTACATCGACTATCGCAACGCCCGGCCGAAGTTCGTCGACGCCTTCTGGAACCTCGTCCACTGGAAGTTCGTCGAATCGCAATAGGAGCGCTGCCGAGCCCCTGCCGGTTTGCCCGGCGCGCTGATAAAATGGCCTGAATGAAGCAGGCTGTAACGATTCATCTGGTCTTGGCCGTCGTCTTTCTCGGGTGTTCGGGGGCATCGGAAGACACACCTGGGAAGGTTCGCGCGGCGGTCAGCGTGCTGCCCCATGCCTGGCTGGTCGAAGCGATCGGCGGGCCGCACGTCGAGGTCCTGACGCTGGTGCGCCCCGGCGAAAGTGCCGAACTCTATCAGCCCACCGATGCCCAGGTGAGCCAGGTGGCCCGCGCGTCGGTCTATTTCCGAACCGGCATGCCCTTGGAGAACAGTCGGGGGTTCCACGCCCTCAGGTCGCTCGGCAGGCCGAAGGTGGTGGATCTGCGCGAGGGAATCGCCCTGCGCGCGATGACGCCTCACCGCCACTCGGAGGAAACCGAGGGGCCACACGCGACGGGAGACCAACCCGATGGCGATGCGGCCGGACCGCACGACGCGAACTCCGACGTGGTGGGCAAGGATCCGCATATCTGGCTCAGCCCACGACTGCTGAAGATCCAGGCGCGGACCATCGCCCAGACTCTCTCGTCGATCGATCCGCAGCACGCGGCCGAGTACCAGGCAAATCTGGCCGGCTTGGAGAAGCGTTTGGACGAGGCCGACCGGCGGATTCGCGATACGCTCGGCCCGCACCGGGGCCGCGCGTTCTTCGTTTTCCACCCGGCCTGGGGCTATTTCGCCGACGACTACGGCCTGCGGCAGATCTCGATCGAAACCGAGGGCAAGGAGCCCAGCGACCGCGAGTTGACCGCGCTTCAGAACCTCGCGCGCCAGGAACGCGCCAAGGTGATCTTCGTCCATCCCCAGGGCGGGACGCGGTCGGCCCAGGCCGTTGCCCAGGCGATCGGCGCTCGGG
>JANLFZ010000023.1:0-3501 GCA_024653385.1 Thermoguttaceae bacterium
GAGCCGCGCCGCAAGGAAAACGCCATGTGCATGGTCGATGCGCGCACGGGCAAGATCCTCTGGGGACACCGGGAACTCACCCAGCACATCCACTCGTCGGGTCTGTGTTCCGACATCGACCCCAAGCACCCCGGCAGCGAGTGCTACAGCGGCGAGCGCGACTTCAAAGACAAGCGCTGGCTCCGCGATTGCAAGGGCAACGTGCTGGCCACGAAGGACCTCGGCGGCCTGGCCCCCCGCGCCGCCTACTGGGACGCCGACCCGCAGCGCGAGCTGGTCACGGGCAGCCGCATCGCGAAATACCAGGGTCCGACGCTTCGGCCTCGCATCGAGGGCGACGTGATCGCCGTCGTGGACCTCCTGGGCGACTGGCGCGAGGAGATCCTCACCAGCGTCGCCGGCGAGCTGCGCATCTACACGACGACGATCCCCGCAGCCGACCGGCGCACGTGCCTCATGGAAGACCCGATCTACCGGACCGACGTGGTCCACGCCGCGATGGGCTACTACCAAGTGCCGATGACGAGCTACGACCTGGCCACGAGCAAGGGGCGTCTCGGGGCGCGGTGATTCGCGCTGGCGCCCACCCTTGCTACGCGCGGGCCTTGCTCGCCCCCAGCAGACAGGCTATAGAGGTATTCATGGACCGACGCGATTTTCTGAAGACGGGCGCCCAGGCGGCCGTGTGGTCTTCGGCGGTTTCGGCCGGCGTCTCGGCCGGTTCGACGCAAGCAGATCCCAAAGAGGTAGGCCGCACGCCGGCGATCTTGAAGAGCTACACGGCGGCCGATCATCGGCGGCGGCTGGAGACGATCGCCTACTGCCATCGGGCAATTCGCACGTGCTTGCGCAAGCACCTGGTGACCGACTACCTACCGGCCCAGTGCGCGTACAACCTCGGCGAGTACCCCTGCCGCAAGCCGTGGGACCCCGACCAGTACGACGAGCAAGAGCTGGACCGGCTGCGGGAGCACGGCATCCAACTGCTTCAGGTGTTCGACGAGTGGAACGACTCGCTGCGCCTGTTCGGCCGGCACAAGCTCACCGCGCTGAACCCGGAGGGATTCCGGAGGTTCGTCCAGATGGTGCACCAGCGGGGCATGAAGCTCTTGGTGTACGCATCGAGCGGGTACTTCATCCGCACGGACCCGGATTTCCGCGAGGAATGGTCCCGCCCGGGCGACGGCTTCTTCGGCGGCTACTGGAACATGGTGCGGTGCTCGCCGGCCAGTCCGGGGTGGCGTGCGTACTTGCTGCCGCGCGTCGTGCAAATTCTGGACGAGTACGAAGTCGACGGCATCTACAACGACTGGGGATACGTGCCCAACGCGAGCAAGCCGCCCCAGCAAGCCCTGGCCAAGGACGAAGTGCCCGCGTTCGACGAGACTCCCACCTACGACGGGGCCGTCACCGATCTGTTGATGCTGCTTTATGCCGAGGTGAAGCGCCGCGGGGGCATCGTGAAGCTCCATGCGGATTACGCGAACCAGCCGCAGACCGGCGGGGCCAAGGTGTACGACTATCTTTGGGTCGGCGAGAACGTGGCGAATGCCGACGGCCTGCGCGAGGCCGTCAAGAACCACTCGCCTTATGTCGTCCCCTGCATCGATCTTTCGTTCGCCAAGGTCGAAAACGACGACGAGCCGTTCTTGCACGCGATTCCCTACATGCAGTTTCCGCTGCTCCAGGCCGGGCGCCCTTTCACCGGGGAGCGGGCCATGATTCCCGGCGTGGCCTATGCGCCCAACCCCCAGGATCTCTGGATGCGGCGTTGCCGCGAGGCCTGGAAGCACTACCAGGCCAATCCCAAGGCGTTTTATACGTACGGCGGCTGGGATGCCGTGCCGGGTCGAGCCGAGACCCGGCCGACCCACGCCCGATGGCTCAGACAATACCTTCCGCTGGTCGAAGAGGGGACCTGGGCATGGCTGGAGATCGGCCAATCGAGCCTGTTTGTCGGGCCGATTCCCCAGGGGGTCGTGGCATCGGCCTTTGCGAACCGGCAGATGTACCTGGTGTTGGCCAACTACGGCCGAAGCCCCGTGGAACTCGAGACGGCGGATCCCTACGTTCCGGTCGCCGACGCGGCGGCCGGGCCAAGAAAGCGATGGGCTTTGTCGGCGCGGTCGCTCGTGATCCTTCGCCGGTCGGCTTGACCTTGGAGGCCGTCCTCCCATGGTGCCGCGATGAGCGCCGAGCAGCTTAAGCTCTTGATCGAGGCCGACAATCCGATCATCTCGATCGAGACGCCCGACGAACCTCGGGCGGTGCGAATCGTGCGTGCCGTCGCGGCTTCGATGGGGGCGCCGCTGTACGAGTGGTCGGTGACCGAGGGCCTCGTCTCGGCCCCGCCGGTCCCGCCCGAGGTCAAGGTCGAGCCGGGCAAGGTGGCTGCCGCGCTACGGCACGTGAAGCAGGCGGGCAGCCAAGCCATCTACCTGTTCAAGGACCTCGGCCCGCACTGCAAGGACCCGCTGGTCGTGCGTCTGCTGCGCGATCTGTACTTCAGTCCCGACAGCCGGCTGTGGAGCCTGGTGCTGGTCGAGGGGACCGCGCTGCCGCCCGAAATCCGCCGGCTGACCGTGCCCTACGACGTCGAGTGGCCTTCGGCCGAGGAATTGGCCCAGGTGGTGCGACAGACGTTTCAGGAGGCGCGGCGCCGGAGCCTGGTCGAGATCGAGGCCAAGCTGACCGCCCGCGAGATGGAGCAACTCGTGCAGACCTTGCGCGGGCTGACGACCGACGAGGCGGCACGGATCGTTTCCGGGGCGATCCACCACGACTATGTGCTCGACGGGTCGGACCTGCCGCGGATCATCGACGCGAAGCGGAACCGGCTGGGCACGATGGGCTGCCTCGAGTCGATCTCGGCCGACGTCTCGCCCGACGACATCGGCGGCCTGGCGAACCTCAAGCGGTGGCTCAACCAGCGCCGCGGGGGCTTCAGCGCCCGGGCCCGCGAGTACGGCCTGGAGCCGCCGCGGGGCATTCTGCTCTTGGGCGTGCAGGGCTGCGGCAAGAGCCTCTGCGCCAAGGTGGTGGCCTCGGCGTGGCGCATGCCGCTATTGCGCATGGACCCGGGCGTGCTCTACCAGAAGTTCATCGGCGAGAGCGAGGCCCGGCTGCGCGAGTCGCTTGCTCAGGCCGAGTCGATGGCCCCCGTGGTGTTGTGGATCGACGAGATCGAGAAGGCGTTCGCCTCGGCGGGGAGCGAATCGGCCGACGGGGGCCTCTCGCAGCGCATGTTCGGCACGCTGCTGTCGTGGATGCAGGACCACCGCCACCCGATCTTCTTGGTGGCCACGGCCAACAACATCGGCCAGCTTCCGCCCGAGTTGATGCGCAAGGGCCGGTTCGACGAGGTGTTCTTCGTCGACCTGCCCGGCCCCGACGAGCGCGCAACGATCTTCGGCATCCACCTGCGCAAGCGGCGGCGCGACAAGGCCCGGTTCGATCTCGGCCGGCTCGTGGCGGCCAGCGAGGGGTTCAGCGGCGCGGAGA
>JANLFZ010000023.1:3511-10692 GCA_024653385.1 Thermoguttaceae bacterium
CCTGTACGCCGCGTTCTGCGAAGGCGCCGAGTGCCGCACCGAGCACATCCTGGCCGCGATCGAGGCCACCAATCCCCTGTCGGTCGTGATGCGCGAGCGGGTCGAGAGCCTCCGGGCCTGGGCGCGCGGCCGCTGCGTGCCCGCCGATTGACCGGAACCGTTCACGGACTGTCCCAATTCTCGCGGCGAAGGAGCGCGAAAATGGGACTGTCCCCTTCGGGCGTGCCCGGGGCGATCACTCGAGCGTGGGCCGCGCGACGAGGCCCTGAAGCTGGGCTTCGCCCCCCTCCTTCTCGTAGACGCCGTAGAACATCGAGCAGCAATCGAGCCACAGCGTGATGCGGTGGAACTCCTCGTCCGAGAGCTTCACGTCGTAATGGCCCTGCTCGAGGATCTTCGTCAGCTTGGCCGCGCGCGCGCCGAACTGCCCGGGGTTCGTACGCAGGTTGTTGCCGTAATCGGTGAAGGCGTAGGGCAACAGGCTGTTGTACGAGGCGAACCAGCGGCGCTGGATGGGCTCGCGCGCCAGGTTGATCGGCTTCTTCGGGTGCTCGGCGTGGCACTTGACGCAATGGCGGTCGAGCACGGGCTGCACGAGTCGCGGGTAGCTGAAGGGGGCCGAGCCGTCGACGTCGGGCCGGATGGTCGAGGGGGCGCGCCGCAGGGCCAACAATTCGCGGTTGCCCGGCAGCGGGGCGCGGTGCTTGCGCTCGTGGCACCCCTGGCACACCAGGTGCTCGCCCTTCTGAAGGTACGTCGCCGAGCGCATCGACTGGATCGCCATGCCGCGCTCGTCGAGGGCCTGGAAGAACAACTCGCGGTTGGCCGGCACCGTGAAGTGGGCCGAGCCGTCCTCCTCGACGGGCACGGTGCCCAGCACATGGCGAACGGGGACCACCGAGTCGCCGGCCAAGGCGATGCGCGCCCCGGTCTCGTGAGGCGGGCCGCCCGAAGGCACCGACATCGGCAGCACCTGGAGCACGCGCAGGGCCTTGATTTTCGTGCCGGGCGGCCACGGCTTGAGGCTGTCGTAGGTGTTGATCACCGTCAGGGTTCCCTGGCCCGGCTCGGCCGGCGGCACGCCGGTGCCGGGGGCATCGCGGAAGGGCTTGACCAGTGCCGGCGGAGCCGGGGGCGCCGGCCGCGGGACCAGCGGGATGGGGCTCAGGCAGGCGATCAGCGGGTCGCGGTAGATCAGCTCCTTGTTGCCCCACGAGTCGACCAGGTAGATCCCGTAATTGCCCGCCATGCCCGGCGCCCCGCAGGCCATCGTCGCGTCGTAGACGCAGAGGTAGTAGTCTTCGCTCAAGGGCCAGGCCGTGCCGTAGGCCTCGCGGCCGCCCTGGCTCTCGGGGAAGCCGACGTCGGGCGTGATGCGCTTGATCGGGCCCATCGCGTCATCATCCTCGACCCGGGGGTCGATCAGGACCAGGGAACCGAACGCCTGGCCGTGGTGCGGGGCGGCCGTGGCCACGAACTTCGACGAGCCGGGGATGACGCGGCAATCGAGTTCCATGTCGGGCCGGGCGTTGCGCGGGGCGAAGTTGCCCTGCACCGCGCGCGAATCGCGCCCGTCGAGCGACGTGATCCACGGATGGTGTGCCGTGCAGCCGAAGCGGTCGACGTAATCCCATCGCGTGTAGAGGATGCGGCCGTCGTGCGTCACGCTGGGATGCCATTCGTTGGTCTCGTGGACGCTCAGGGCCGTCATGTCGCTGCCGTCGGCGGCCATGTCGTAGAGCGTGTACGTGGGGCACACGCGCCCACAACGCAGGTATCCGCCGCGCCGCTCGGTGATGAACGCGATCCGCCCGTTGGGCAGCCAACACGGGTCGAAGTCGTTCCACGTTCCGTCGGTCAATTGCTCCAGGCCGGTGCCGTCGACGTTGACCTTGAAGATGTGGTAGCATCGACCCTCGTCCCAATGGCCGCGATTGGGGTCGGTGTGGTGGCGGTGGCCCTTGTCGCCCTTGCACTCGACGTAGGCGAAGAGGATCGTCTTGGCGTCGTAGGACAGGTCGGGCGAGAGGAACGAGCCGCCCTCGTGGTCGGGGCCGCGCAGATTGCCCACGCCGTCGTAGGCCAACGGCGGCGGAATGCTCTGGCCGCCGGTGAGCTTCTGACCCTTCAGCCGCCCGCGCTGAACCACCGCGTCGGCCAGCACGTCGCGCACGCGCGGCTGGGGGCCGAAGGCGTCTTCGAGCACGTAGAGGCCGCCGCCCGGCTGCGCCGTGATCCCGTAGTACTGGTCGCACATGTGGTCGTAGACCGCCCGGTGCCGCTTGATGAACAGGATCCGGTCGAACGCCAGGAGCGGGTTGGCGAACGCGATCCGGCGGCGCACGCGGCACACCTCCTTGAATAGGGCCAACCGGCCGGCCCGATCGCCGACATCGATCTTCTGCGATTGGTCCCGAAGCCGGGCCAACTCGGCTTCCGGGCCGCTCAAGTCGGGGGCCTTGGGCATGCGCTTCAGGTCGGCCAGCAAGGCCGCGGTCCGGCGCAGCACGACGTCGACCGGGTCGCGGTCCGACCTCAGAATCAGCGCCTCTTGCCGGAATGTCTCACCCGCCACCCGCTCGAACTGGGCGATGTTGCGCACGTCATGCTGGAGCGCCGCGAACTGCACTTCCAACTCGTCGGGCAGCTTGCGCGTCGCCCCCGGAAGCCGCACGACCACCGAACCGCCCGCGCGAAACACCACCCCGTCGACCAGCGGGCGCAACTCGGCGATCGAGGTCCATGGGTTCCCGCCCACCTCGGTCATCGCCCGCAGGCGCAGGTAGCGCCCCTTCTGCGCGGCCGGGAACTTCACCACGGTTTGAGCGGTTTGCCGGGGGAGCGTGCCGGCGACCACGGGCTTGCCGAGGTCCTTGGGATCGTTGCCCACGTAGCATTCGTACTGCGCGATCGTGCCGTTGCCCGCGCCGGGGCGCGGCAGGTAACCGAAACCGGAGATCTCGTACACGGCCCCCAAATCGACGAGAATCTCGTGCGGGTGGCTCGTCTCATACGCGCGGCAGTCCGTGTGCCACATCGTCTCGGGATCGCCGTCCATGGCCCGGTACCCTTCGTAGCCGGGCATCTCGCTGTCGACCTGGACCTGAACGGTCACGACCTTCTCGGCCGCGGTCCCCATCGCGGCCCAAACCAGAAGCCATCCCAGTGCCGCCGATTTGCCGATCTTCATGGTGGTCTCCACGATGCGAAGCTCGAACGGGGGCCACCGACGACTCGCGCGCAAGCGATCGCGGGGCAGATCCCAGCGAGGAGCCCCCCCCGCCAGGACCGGGCACCATTGTAATCGGACGGCCAAGGCGTGCCAAGCCTGGCGCAAGCGGGCGTCACGCGATGCCCGCAAAGTGGTGCATCTTGAACAAGGTGCCGCCCTGCTCGCGTTTGACGCCGTAAAGGAACTTGCGCGGCCCGTACTCCTTGGCGCGTTTGCCCTCGCGCTCGTAGTACGTGTATGCGGCTTGGGTGAGAAACAGGCCGTCGGGGTTGGCGGCGTATTCGGCTTGGCGGCTTGAAATCTCGCCGACGAGGCGGATGAGATCCTTGGGCCAAAGGCAAATCAACGTGTTCACGGCAACGGAGCGTGCCTGGTAGCGGCGTTCGGCCTTCTTCTTGGCCTCGCGCGCCTCGTCGCGCTTGCCCAGCACCTCGACGTGATCGCTGAGGAACTTGTACGTGAAGTAGTTGAGTTGGTAACTCATGGCCGTGCTCCGAAGCCCTCCACGCGCCGCGCTTCCGCCAACCGCCGAAGAGACCGCCGGGAAGTGCTCCCTCTTCCCGGGGTCTCTTCGGCTCCCCCGGCCGCCCTGAACCAGCTCAGTTGCCCTTGTTCTTGACCAGGTCCCAGTTGGCCTTCACATCGCCCTTGGGCTTGCCGGTCTGGTGGTCGGTCTCGGTGTACGTCCACTCGATCTTGCCGTAGTTGAAGCTGACCTCTTCCAGCGGCAAGGTCTCGCCGCCCTGGGCGCTGCCGCCGGGCCGGACGCACGAGACGATCACGTCGGACAACAGGTACTCCATGTACTTCTGCTTGTCGCCCGTGGCCCGGCACAACTCGAGCTTGATCGACTTGATGTGCGTGCCGTTGCAGCAGAACAAGGCGAGTTTGGGGCTGGCCTTGTCGAGCACCTTGACCACCGAGAAGTCCTGGTGGTTGGTGCGTTCGGCCGAGGCGGCCCCGCCGGTGCTGCGGGCGCCGGCCGCCGGCTGGCTCAGGCCGTGGCTGTAGGACAGGACCTCGATCCAGTCCTTGTGCTTGTCGTCGGTGCTCTCGCCGGGAATCCCGTCGATCTTGAGGAATGCGTCGAACGCCATGAGAAGTCACTCCTTCGCCTGGGGCGGGTGGATGGGACCTGAAGCGGAAACGCGACCACGCTGGACGTTTCCGTGCGCCGGCCCCCTCCGGCGGGCACGCTGCCCGCGGCAACCGTCGGGCCGGCTGCCGTCACCCTATTCTCGACGCTTTCCGGCGGAAGTTGCCGGAAATCGGGCGACCTCCCGCCCACGCGGCCGAAAGCCCCTGAGGTCTCAGAGCCTCCTTACTCGTCCCCACCCCCCGCCGGTTCCGACCGAGCCAGTCGCTGGCTGAGCCACTGGCGGCTGTCGCGATACCAGGTCAAGACGCTCAAGATGTTCGAGAAGTCGTCGGTCCAAATGCCCACCAGCGGGTCGGGGGCGATCTCTTCCCAGTGGTCTTCGGCGAACAAGTCGCCGAGGTGTTCGGGCTTGCGGACCACGGCGACCCATTCCGAGGTGTATTCGCCGCGCTGGCGCTCGTCGCAGTCGTTGAAACGGCGCGCCACCAGCCCGAGATCCGCCGCGATGTTGCCGACCACGGGCGACAGCTCCAAATAGCGATTGGAGATGTGGACCATGAGGATCCCCTCGGGCCGCAGCTTCTGGAAGTAGAGCTGGAAGGCCTCCTTGGTCAACAGGTGCATGGGAATCGCGTCGGAGCTGAAGGCATCGACGGCCAGAAGGTCGAAGCGGCCGTCGTTCTGCTCGCGGAGCTTCAGCCGAGCGTCGCCCAACACGATGTCGATGCGCGCGCCACGTCGCCTGGCGTCGTTGACGTAGGTGAACAGGTAGGGGTCTTCGGGCGGGAGGAAGGGGAAGGGATCCTCGGCGATGTGCCGGACGGCCGAGTCGATCTCGAAATAGGTGAGCGTTTGGCCCTTCTCGGCATAGGCCGCGGTCGTGCCCGTCCCCAGGCCGATCACGGCAAGCTCGCGCTGCCGCTCGGGGTCGATGAGGTACTCGAAGATCTCGCCCAGCGGCCCCGCGCGATGGTAGTAGGTCCAGGGTTCCAGGCGTTCCTCGGGATCGCGGCTTTGCTGGCCGTGGGTGGTCGAGCCGTGCATGAGGGTCCGGGTGCGGGGCTCTCGATCGCTGTCGAGTTGCTCCTCGACGCGGAGCACGCCAAAGAAGCTCCGGTCGCGATAGAGGAGCCGCTCTCGGGCCCCCTCGCCGCCGGTGTCCTGGCCGAACCACAGGTGCCCGACCAAGAGCACGACGCCCACGCTCAGCCCGAACCGCACGGGCCGGTAGAGACAGGCCAGAGCGACCAGCCCGCCCAGCCCCAAGACGTATCTCTCGACCTCGGTGTCGTCGAGCCAGCCCTTCGAGCCCACCTGGCCGATCAGCTCGAGGGCCTTAATGGGCCAGCCGCATTCGAGGATCAACAGCGAGGCGAGCAACACGACCGCGCCGACCATGGGCCAACGCACCCAGGGCGACCGGAAGGCAACCGCGATCGCGCCGGTGGCCGCCAGCACGGCGATCGACTCCCAAGACACGCGGATCCACCCGAGGTCGGCCGGCGCCAGCCACTGCGTCAGCTCCTTCAGGACGAACCACAGCCAGATCGGAATCACCAGGTCGAGCCACCGAGACCGAATGGGGTGCGCGCCCGGCTCGGGCTGGGGCCTGAGCAAACAGGCCACCACGATGACCAGCGGGTACTCGACCACCGTGGGAAAAAGCGACGGGGCCACCAGGGCGTTGAATATCCCGCCCAGCACGCCGCCCAGCGACATCCAGATGTAGAACTCGGTCAGCCATCGGGCCGGAGGACGCGATCGGGCCAACTCGCCGTGGCACGCCAGCGCCGTGACGAAAAACATCGCCAAGTGCAACAAGAGCACCGCCCACATCCACTCGGTCAGGTTGGTGTGGAAAATCAGGGCCGTTGCCACCACGAGAAACGGCTGGAGCCAGAGGATCCCTCGGTGCCAGACCAGCGGGCGCCGGGCGAAGACGAGGACGAACGTCAACAAGTACAGCGCCAGCGGCAAGACCCAAAACAGCGGCACCGCGGCCAGGTCGGTCTGGATGAAGGTCGTCACCCCCAGCAGCAGGCTCGACGGCGCAAACGACAGGGCCAGCCAACGAAGCCGCTGGGCCGCGGTAGGCGCCGCCATGCGACCGGCCGCGTCGGGTGTCCGGTCGATCGGCCCCGCGCGGTCCGCCGCGTCGTCGGCGCGGCGCCAGCGCCACAACAGCACCGCGCACCCGAAGGTCAACACGCTGAGTACCGCGTACCCGATCGCCCAGTACCGCGACTGGGCCGCCAGCGTCAAGTGCGGCTCGATCAGCACCGGATAGCCCAACAAGGCCAACATGCTCCCCAGGTTGCTGGCGGCATAGAGGAAGTAGGGGTCCCGGGCGGAAGGATGGCCCGTGGCGGCAAACCACGCCTGGAGCATGGGCGCGCTGGCGGAGACGACGAAGAACGGCAGCCCCACCGAAACGGTCAAGAGCAACAAGAGCCAAGGAACCGGGTTTTCGCCGCCCGTGGGAAGCTGGTTCGCCGCAATGCCGATCGGCAACACCAGCCACGGCAAGAGGAGCACGGCCAGGTGGACGGCCGCCTGGCGGCGCGGTCCAAGCCATTTCGTCGAGAAATGGGCATAGAGGTACCCCAGCAAGAGCACCGCCTGGTAGAAGACCATGCAGGTGTTCCAGACCGCCGGTGTTCCGCCCAACAGCGGCAACGCCATCTTGGCGAACATCGGCTGGACGAAGAACAAGAGCGTCGCGCTGGCAAACAGCGTGAGGGCGTAGAAGAGTTGCATGAGGAAGGGCAATCGGGGTGAAGAAGACCAACGGGCCGGCCGGCCCACGGGGCGCGCGTCAGGTCCGCGGACGGCTGCTCTCGTAACGGCCGA
>JANLFZ010000023.1:10702-16193 GCA_024653385.1 Thermoguttaceae bacterium
TCCGGCCGGCGCTGGTCTGAAGGACGCTGGTGACGGAAATGGTGACGTATTCGTTGATGTGGTCCCGGCCCGACTCGACGACGACCATCGTGCCATCGTCCAGGTAGCCGACCCCCTGGCCGACTTCTTCCCCGGGCTTGACCACCCGCACCTCCAAATGCTCGCCCGGTAGAAACACCGGCTTCAGCGCGTTGGCCAGATCGTTGAGATTGACCACACCGACCCCGTGAAGGCGCGCGACCTTGTTCAGGTTGTAGTCGTTGGTGATCAGCTTGCCGGAGAGGTGCTTGGCAAGCGTGACCAGCTTCATGTCGACGGGCTGACCGGCGAATTCGGGCAGTTCGCGGTCGTAGATTTGCAGGTCGACATTGGGCGAGTTGCGCAGCTTGTTGAGGATATCCAGCCCGCGACGCCCCCGGCTGCGCCGCAGCCGATCGGAGCTGTCGGCAATCGCCTGAAGTTCGT
The DNA here is from genome assembly GCA_024653385.1 of Thermoguttaceae bacterium. GTDB lineage: Bacteria > Planctomycetota > Planctomycetia > Pirellulales > Thermoguttaceae > JANLFZ01. Next base: position 11,168 of record JANLFZ010000023.1, read on the forward strand.
TGATGACGAACCGCGGCATGATCAATTGGGTGTCGAAGAGGTTCGCATCGACCACGTCGGCGATCCGGCCGTCGATGACCACGCTGGTGTCGAGGATGTACGGACGGCGCCCCTTGACCTCTTTGGAAAACTCGACGTACGGGATAATGAACCGGAAATCGTTGCGCGTCTGAAGGAGCAACGTGATGCACGTGTAACAGAGCACCGCCGCGAGAATCAGTTGAACGGGCGAGCGGATGCGTTCGGCGCTGGGCGGCAGGATCGGCGTCAAGGCCAACCCGGCCACGTACGCCAGGAATAGCCCCACGATCAACCCGAAATACACCGCCGAAATCACATCCAGCGGCTTGTGGGGGATGGCGATGTCGATCGCGATGACGCCAATGGCGATCAGCAACACCCCGAAGAAGACAGCCCAGGCCATCCAGGGGCTTTCGATCGGGAGGATTTCCTGCCAAAGGATCGAAACCGCCAGCCCGATGGCAACCATCAGGAAAATGGCCCGAAGAATAATCAAGCCCATGGGTATAATCGCCTCGAATGAAAAAGGGGTGAAATGATCGGCTGCGCGCCAGCGCAGCGGAAGTATCGGGTCGTCGTGGCCTAGTTCCTATTGTAAGCCGACCCACCAGCCGACGAAAGTAGGCGATCTCGACCAGTCCCTATGAACGGTCATCCTCAAGGTTGGACGGGTTTGCTCGCCTCCTCCCTGGACAGATCGCCTCTCAACACCTCCCAAAGCGCGTCGAGGGCTTGGGGAATGACCTTCACGGCACTCAGGGCCGGCATGAAGTTCGTATCCCCGCTCCAGCGGGGAACCACGTGCCAGTGGAGATGGCCGGGCAGGCCCGCCCCCGCCGCGCGTCCCAGATTCAGCCCCACATTGAAGCCGTCCGGGTGAAGCGTCCTTTCGAGCAGCCCTACCATGCGCGTGAGGCACTGCGCCAAATCGAGTTGCTCCTCCGGCGTCAACTGGTCGAGGCTTGCGCGATGGTGCCTCGGCGAGACCAGCAGGTGACCGTTGTTGTAAGGGTAGCGGTTGAGCAACACCAGCGAGTGCTCGCTTCGCCAAACCACCAGGCGACGACGGTCCGAGGTGCTGGCCGCCGCTTGACAAAGGAAGCACTCGGGATCGGCGCCGGGAAGCAGATCCAGCCGTTCCGGCGGCGTCTCGGGCAGATCCCCCTGAACGTACGCCAGACGCCAAGGCGCCCAGAGTTGCTCGTATCCCACCGGCGATGCCTCCTTTACACGCGGACCGCGCGCCGGCGCACCAGCGATTGCGTCTGGCGATGGCACAGCAACAGGGCGTCGCGGGCCAACTGGGGGTCCAAGGCGATCGACGGCTCGCCGCTGGCAATCGACCGGGCCACCTCGTTCAATTCGGCCGCGAAAGCATCGACCGGGTCGCCGGAGCCGAGCTTGGGCCGCAACACCCGGCCGCTGTCGGTCAACACCGTCACCGGCGTGGCCAGCACCGCCTGCTTGCCGATCGTGGCGAAATCGAACAAGAGCGTCGCGCGTTCCAGGTGGACCTCGTACGCGTGGGTAAACGGCCTGCCTTGCTGCCGGATCACGCCCCCGGTCGCCGTGACGGCCAGACGCGGATCGTCGAACAGGAACTGCGAGTGGAACCACTCGGCCACGTCGCCCCGCATCCGGCCGATGGTCTGCACGGTGCGCGGCTGCCCGCACAGCAGACGGATGAAATGCGCGTCGTGGATGTGCAGGTCGATCATCGGCCCGCCGGTGGTGTCGGGATCGTAGAAGTCGGCCAACCAGCGGGGGTCGGAAATGACCCGCTTGAAACTTCCCCCCAACAACCGCCCGTACTTGCCCGTGACCACCGTCTGATACACGAAACGGTACTCGGGAAAGAACGGCAGCACGTGCCCGACCAAGAGCAGCCGTCCGGCGCTTTCGGCCGCGCCGAGCATGCGGTCGGCGTCGGCCGTTCTAAGCGCGATGGGCTTCTCGCAGAAGACGTGCTTGCCGGCCCGGAGCGCCGCCACGGCGGCGGCCGGACGAGCCGCCGGAGGCAGGCAGAGGTCGATCACATCCAATCGGGGATCCGAGAGCATCTCCTCCAGGCGCGCGTACCGCGAGACGCCGCTGAGGTCCATCATCCGTCCCTGGGGACCGAAGCTGCCGCGGATCGAGCGCCAGTCGCCCGACAACCGCTGGGGATCCTGATCGCAAATCGCGCGCACCCGGACCTTGCTCAACCGCTGGCAGGCCAGGTAATGGATCATCCCCATGAAGCCGATGCCGGCGATGCCGACGTGGATCATCCTACACCTCGACGAACCGCTTCTCGACCAGCGACTGGGTCTGTTTGTGCCCCAGCACCAGGGCGTCGCGCGCGAGCCCTCCATCGAGCACCGCCGAGGGGACGTTCTTTTCGATCGAGCGGACCACCTCGCCGATCTCGGCGACGAAGGCGTCGACCGGGTCGCCCGAGCCGAGCTGCGGGCGCTCGACGCCGCCGTCGGCCGTCAGCACGGTCAGCGGCAGATGGTGCGGCTGGTCGGTAATCGCGGCGAAGTCGAACAGCAGCGTGGCCCGCTCCAGATAGATCTCGAAGGCGTGGGTGAACGGCCGTCCCTGCTGCATGATGGCCCCGCTGGCGGCCGTCACCACCAGGCTGGGATCGTCGAAGAGGAATTGGGTCTGGAACAACTCGGCCACCTCGCCCCTCATGCGTCCGACCGTGTGGACGCCTCGCGGCATGCCGCAGACCAGGCGGATGAAATGCGCGTCGTGGATGTGGAGGTCGATCATCGGCCCGCCCGTGGTGGCCGGATTGTAGAAGTCGGGTAGCCACAAGGGGTCCGAGATGATGCGTTTGAAGTACCCGCCCAACATCCGGCCGTACCGCCCGCTCTTGATCGCCTCGTACGCGAACTGGTACTCCGGAAAGAACGGCAGCACGTGGCCGATCATGAGCAGCTTGCCCGCGCTCCGCGCGGCCTGCACCATGGCGTCGGCGTCTTCCGGCTTCAAGGCGATGGGCTTCTCGCAGAAGACGTGTTTTCCCGCCCGCAAGGCGTCGATCGCCACCCTGGCGTGCCACGAGGGGGGCAAGCAGATGTCGATCGCGTCGAGATTCGGATCAGCCAGCAGGTCCTCGAGCTTCGCATAGCGCGCGATGTTGCCCAGGTCCATGACCTGACCCGGCGGCCCGAAGTTCCCCTTGATCGAACGCCAGTCGCCCGCAAGCCGCTTGGGATCCTGTTCGCACAGAGCTGCCACCTTGGCCCCCTGGACCTTCTGGTAGGCCAGATAGTGGATCATGCCCATGAAACCGACGCCGGCGATTCCGACCTTGATCATGCTTGCGCTCCTTGGGGGTCAGGGGTCCGCGGCCCGCCGCCTCGCGCGCAGGGCCCACGGGACCGTTCGTCGTGGATATCGTCACGCATGCTGCGCCGCTTCAAGCGGGATGGCCTCGTCGATCAGCAACACGGGAATGCCGTCGATCACCGGGTACACCACGGCGCCGTCCTCGCGGATCAGACCGCCATCCAACGGCGTCTCCACCGGACGGCCGGCCCGGTTCTTCACCCGGCCGCCGGCGATGCCTTCGTTCAGCCGCGCCACCAGCGCGGCATCGGCCTCGCGAAGCGGCATCCGCGTTTCCGGACAGAGCACCATCTTCAGCAGTTCCGGGTCGATCACGTCGTGGCCTCTCACCGAAGGAACGCCCCTCTCTCATGGCAGCATGGACCACCATATGGAAGGATTGGGGCGGCAATCTCTAGGATTGCGAATCCTCACCCGTTTTTCAAGGGGGTCACACCCGCGCCGGCGCCCAAACTCTCACCTGGAACGTGTCGCAACCAAGCGTTCGGCCGGTCCGAAGCAAGTCGCGTGGCGTTCTCCACCTCGTCGAGTTGGAGCGCCCGTAGGAAAAACTCCGATGATGATGAAGGGGAAACCGAACTCAAAGCGTACCATGAACGCGCACGCGCCACATGCAACCGTTCACGGCGACTGTCCCGTTTTCGCGGGCTTCGCCGCGAAAACTGGGACAGTCCCCTTCGGGCGTGAAAGAACCCGCTGCCACCACGTCATCATGACGGCAGTTTGGTGGGGATGCCTTATTCTGACCGCGGGCATGGCCCTCGGGGCCGACGAAATCCGTTACTTCGAGCACAACGGCATCACCTATCGCGAGACGCGGCGAACCATCGACCAAGCCGCGCCCCAGGTGCGCTATCAGGATTGTCAGCAGACCTACTACCGAGAACAGGTGGTTCAGGAGACGCGCGAGGTGGTTCGGACGTGGTGGACGCCCGTCACCGAGTATCGCTGGGAAACCTACTGGGTGAATCGCTGGAACCCATTTGCCGAGCCCTATCAAGCCGCTCGGTACGTGCCCCACACGCGCTGGGAGCGGCGCACCGAAGTCGTCCAGGTCCCAGTGGTGTGTCGGCGGTTGGTGCCCGAAACCCAGGTGGTTCGCGTGCCCGTCGGCGCGTGGTGCAATTCCCCGCAGGAGGTTGTCACGCGGGTTGCGGTCAGCGGCATCCCATCGTCCGCCGCAAGCCGCAGCATCCCGGGCGTTCCCACGGTTGCCTCAACTTCGTCGATTGCCTCGTCTCGTCCGTCTGCGCCCACTGCGCAGACAATGTTCCCTTCGCCGGTCGCCCAGTCATCAAGTAGGATGGTTCCCGTCACGATCCCGGGACTGCCGCGTTCGGAGGGCATCGGCGGTCTGGGTCGGCTGGGCGACGAGCCCCCCCGGTACGGTCAGCGTCCCGCCTGGGAGCCGACACGATAAGACTCGCCCCGCCAACAATACTCCGAAAGATGGGCGTTGTGCCAAGACCTCGCGGGCAGGTCCGGGGCACGGGGTAGACGCCACTCTACAGGTTCTCGACGATTTCCCGCTTGGGCACCAGGCGCACGCCGCGGCGATTGGTCACGCCACAAGCGTCCAGCCAGCGATTGCGAAGCGCGTCTTGAAGATCGTCGGTGATCTTGGGGCCCACGTCCTGGATCTTTCCCCCGGCGCGGTGCAAGT
>JANLFZ010000023.1:16203-22707 GCA_024653385.1 Thermoguttaceae bacterium
TGCCCGCCCCCTTGGCCGATGCCGTCGAGCGTGCGACGCACGAGTTCGGCCGCGTCGTCATCCGCACGCTCGGTGCGGACCGAGAGGATCAGGTTGCCTTGGAACACGGCCCCGCAGAGCACCCGCCAGATACTGCCGCAGCGGATCAACAAGTCGGCCACCTCGCCGACGATCTCGGGTCCGTTGGCGCGTGGCAAGAGGCAATAGGCCACGTCGCCGTAGAGAAAGGTGCTCTGAAGGGCGAGGATCAGGTCGCCGTAGTACTCCACCGAGAGAGGGGCGCTTTCGATCTCGGCCAAGAGACTCGGATCGGCCCATTCGGTCAGCCAAAGCAGGACCGACTTGTCGAGGCGCGAGTAGTGGGTCTCGCTTCCGCGGGTTTCGGTGCGGATCGCGAATAACAGGGCCGTGGCCAGCTTGGTGCCCGGCTCGAGTTTCTGCTCGCGGAGGTACGAGGCGGCAATGCTCGCCGTGGCCGCCATGCGCGGACGGATGTCGCGGAACTCCAGCCGAACGCGGCGGCCTCGCGTCGGGTGGTGGTCGATCACGCCCATCGGCTCCACCGGCCCCCGGCAAAACAGGTGGTTCTGATTGCCCGCCTGGCAGTCGATCAGCACCACCGCGGAGTTTTCGGCGCAGGCGACGGCGCCGACCAGTTCGATGGGCGGGCCGAGCAGACGTACCATGTGGCGATTCTCGGCGCGGACGATCTCGCCACCGCCAACCAGGCGAGCCTTCTTGCCGAGCTTCTGCTCGATCAACCACACGATCGCCCAGCCCGACGCCACCGCGTCGGGGTCCGGGTTGTCGTGCGTGACGATGTAAATCGACTCGTACGGCGCGATCGCCTTGAGGAACCGGTCCGAGACGGTTTGCCGCGGTCTCATGAGACCGTCCCGTTCTGTGTGATGTGGGATAGGTAGAGGAGCAAGACCAACCTCCCAAGTCTTGCGGCCTTGGGCGAGACACGTTCGCCTCGTTCTTCGCCCCTTTACTCGAAAGACCGTAAGGATGGTAAACCACATTGTCCGGGAGGGCAAGCGGAGCCGGGCCGGGCAGCCTGGATAGAGCCGACCACCGCGGGAGAATTCCCCGTCGGGCGGCATGGACTGAACACAAGTCAAGGGCGCGGCCAACCAGACACCCCCGGAGAATTCCCGGCCCGTCAAAGTGTCCTGTCTCCGGCAAAGGTCGCTTCTCGTGCCTGCTTGGGCCGCGGTGCGCCGCCGCAAACGACGTTGCGACTCGACTTGGCCCCCGGTCGGCGGCTCGACGCGCGGCTGGCCCGAGATCGCCTCGGTCCGAAAAATTCTCGTAACCGTTCACGGGGACTGCGCCGACTTTCGCGGCGACCCCGGCACGCGGCTTTTGGGATTCCAAAAAGAGAACAGGAGACCTGTCATGGCGTCGATCCACGACACGATGCTCATGCCGGAAATCCGACACACCGAATTGTTCATCGGGGGGCGGTGGACGCCGGCCTCCAACGGCAAGACCTTTCCCACGATCAACCCCGCGACCGAGGAAGTCCTCGCCGAGGTCGCGGAGGGCACGGAAGAGGATATCGACAGCGCGGTCCGCGCGGCCCGCGACGCCTTCGAAGACGGCCCTTGGCCGCGCATGGACGCCCGCGACCGTGGCCGCTTGATGCACCGCCTCTGCGACCTGATGGAAGAGGAGTCCGAGGAACTCGCCATGCTCGAGACCCTCGACAACGGCAAGCCGATCCGCGACTCGCGCACGCTCGACGTGCCGGGCGCGATCGAGACCCTGCGGTACTACGCCGGGTACGCCGACAAGATCCACGGGCAGACGATTCCCGTGCGGGGGAACCGACTGACGTATACTCGGCGCGAGCCGGTCGGCGTGGTCGGGCAGATCATTCCCTGGAACTTCCCCCTCTTGATGCTGGCCTGGAAGTGGGGCCCCGCGCTGGCGGCCGGCTGCACGCTGGTCCTCAAGCCCGCCGAGCAGACCCCGCTCACGGCCTTGCACATGGCCGACCTGGCGCAGCGGGCCGGTTTTCCGGACGGAGTGATCAACGTGGTGCCCGGCGACGGGCCGACCACCGGCGCTGCCTTGGTGCGTCATCCCGGCGTCGACAAGATCGCCTTCACCGGCGAGTACAAGACCGCCCAGATCATCATGCGCGAGGCCGCGCCCACGCTGAAGCGGATGACCTTCGAGCTGGGCGGCAAGAGCCCGAACATCATCTTCTCCGACGCCGATCTCGACGCGGCCGTGCCCGCCGCGCACCACGGCCTGTACTTCAACCAGGGCCAGTGCTGCACGGCCGGCAGCCGGCTGTTCGTCCAAGACCGGGTCTACGACGCGGTCGTCGAGCGCCTGGCCGAGCACAACCGGTCGTATAAGGTCGGCGACCCGCTTGATCCGCAGACCCAGCAAGGCCCCCAGGTCGATAAGGCCCAGTTCGACAAGGTGATGCACTACATCGACCTCGGCAAGGAGGAAGGGGCCCAGTGCGTCACCGGTGGCAACCGCGTGGGTCAATGCGGGTACTTCGTGGAGCCGACGCTCTTCGCCGAGGTCACCGACCGGATGGCGATCGCCAAGGACGAGATCTTCGGCCCGGTGCTCTCGGTGCTCCGCTTCTCGGACCTCGACGAGATCGCCCGGCGGGCCAACAACACCTTCTACGGCCTGGCCGCGGCCGTCTGGACCCGCGACATCCGCAAGGCCCACTACCTGGCCAACAAGCTCCGCGCCGGAACGGTCTGGATCAACTGCTACCACGTCTACGACCCGGCGGCTCCGTTCGGCGGGTTCAAGATGTCGGGCATCGGGCGCGAGCTGGGCGAAGAGGGCCTCGCGCACTACACCGAGACCAAGACGGTCACCGTGGACCTCGGGTAGGCCGACCTCGCGGGCCGTGATGCCGTGAGCAAAACGACGCTTTACGAACGCCTGGGCGGCTACGACGCCATCGCGGCGGTCGTCGGCGATCTGTTGCCTCGCCTGCAAGACGATCCGCAATTGGCCCGCTTCTGGCAGCGGCGGAGAAGCAGGCCCAGAAGCAATTGAAGCAGCTCAGCGCGTGGCAGGACATCGCGGGCGATTCGCTGAAGGACCTGACCACGCAACAACGCATGATCTCCGTCGAGGAGGCGGGGTTGAATGCCCGCATCGCGGCTTGCGACAAGTTCCAACGCGAGGCCCGCTCGCCGGCGGAGCGCGAACAGCTCGGCATCGCCAAGACCATGGCGCAGATCGACCTGGTAAGCCTTGCGGCCAAGCGCGCGGTGCTCGAGGATCTGATCGCCAAAGGCCGGAAGCGAAGCGAGTTGCAGGCCGAGATCGCCCGGCTCGACACGCCGCTTCGATACGGCGACCGAAGAACGCAAGCGGTCGAATCGCGGCTTGCCGCGTACAGGGCGGCCGTCGAGGGGAAGATGCCCTTTGCCGAGGTGGACGGGAAGATCGTGATCCGCCGGATCCGATGGGACCAGCCCAAGCCGGCGCCGGGCGGCGGCGGAACGTCGCGGTAGCGCCCTTGAGAAATCTAAAGTCGCACTTTAGAATTCTCATCCATGAGGTACGTCCCTCGGGAACTCGAATCGCAGGTCGCGCGGGGGCTTCGCGCCTTTCCGGCGATCGTGCTGACCGGTCCGCGCCGGGCAGGCAAGACGTGGCTTCTGCGGCACCTCTTCCCCCGGGCGAGTTACTTTCTGCTCGAAGACCCCGACGTGGTCGCGCGCCTCCGGGCCGATCCGCAGGGGTTTCTCGACAGTGTGGAGACACCCGCGATCCTCGACGAAGTGCAGCACGTGCCGGAGCTGTTCGCGTACGTGCGTTCGCGCATCGACCGACATCCGCGCCGCATGGGCCGATGGATGCTGACCGGCTCGCAGGAAGCGCCGCTGATGCAGCGCGTGACGGAGTCGATGGCAGGCCGTGCCGCGGTGCTGCAACTGCTGCCGTTCTCGAGGCGCGAGACCCCCAAGGTCACGCTGCTGCGCGGGGGCTACCCGGAAGCCGTGGCGCGTCCTGGCGGCGCGCGGCTGTGGTTCAGCTCGTACGTCCAGACGTACCTCGAACGCGACGTCCGCGCGGTGACGGACGTCCGGGACCTCGCCACGTTCCGTCGGTTCCTGGCGCTAGTGGCGAGCCGGCACGGGCAGATTCTGAACAAGACCGACCTGGCCGCGCCGCTGGGCGTCAGCGTGCCCACGGTCACCCAGTGGCTCGGCATCCTCGAGACCACGGCGCAAGTGCTCTTGGTTCCGCCGTTCTACGAGAACCTCGGCAAGCGGCTGATCAAGTCGCCGAAGCTGTATCTTGCCGATTCGGGTCTGGCGTGTCACTTGCTGGGCATCGATTCGGCGGCCGAGTTGGCTAAGTCGCCCTTTCGCGGCGCGCTGTTCGAGGGGTTCATCGCCTCGGAGATCGCCAAGGCCCAGGCCAACTCGGGCAGGCGACGCGAGTTGTACTTTTTCCGCGACGAGCAAGGCCTCGAGGTGGATTTCCTCGTGCCCGGCCGGGGCGGAGCGGTCTCGCTCGTCGAGTGCAAGGCGGCCCGCACCGTCACGCCCTCCGACGCCGCGCCGATGCAACGCCTGGCCGAAGCCCTGCGCAAGAAGCGCCGGCCGAGGCCGATCGTCGCGTTGCACTTGGTCCATCAGTCGCCGCGGACCCCAACCTCGATCCACGCGGTCGCGCCCGGAGTGCGCGCCTGGGCGTGGGAGGATTTCGTCGGCCAACTGGGCGCCATCCTCGGATGCGTCAGGCCCTAAGCGTCTTGGGTCGCGTTGGAAGGCGTCGGCCATGGTCTCCTCCCGCGGAATCGTCGGACCAGCCCGCGCGCTGCCCCGATGACAAGCAAGAGGGCCGTCCAGAAGAGCATCACGCAGCCGGTGATGTAGATGCCCGGCAGCGCGATCCAGTACCACCCTTCCCACGAGTAGACGGTGATCTCCGACGCCCGCGAGGAATCGACGTAGATGGCGACGCCCGCCGCGACCCCGCAGATGGCGGCGAACACGGCGAGCCAAACCGCCAGGGCCCTCCAGCGGCGGCGGTGGGCGAGGAAGGCCGAGTAGGCCGGCACGAACAACAGGGGCATGACGAACATGCCTGAAGTCATTCGCCCTCCCAGGCTATCGGAGTATTGGGGAAACGGCGGATTCGGGCCCTCGACGAGGCCCCCGGGCAGGATCAGCAAGACGACGAGGGGGAACATGAGCATCGCCCGCAGACTCCACCGGCGGCGCCAGACCAGCCAGCCGATCCACAGCGAGGGGACCACGAGCAGCGTGACCGCATAAAACGACGCCCAGCCGAACAAGTACAGTTCGCGCCGGACGAACACCCGCCCGTCGGTCGCCCACGGCAGGCGGCGCGTCAAGCGCGGTTCGTGCTCGGCGCCGTCGAGCCGCGGCGGCACGCGCGCCTCGGGCAGATCGCCGCGGCCCGCACGCGCCGCCTGCCGGAACGCGCTGACGAAGTTGTACGAGAACAAGACGTTCGGCGCGGCGGCCCGCGGGTCCAGCACGGTTGCGTCGACCATCAAGAGGGCCTGCTGGTGAACCGGGCGAGGGCCGTCGCAGGTCCAGACGACGGCGCCCGTGGCCCCGTCGATGCCGTAGACGCGGCGCTCGTTGCGGTAGACGACGCGTGGCCCCGGCTGCTGGCCGTGGATGCCGAGGATCTGCGTGCCCCAGGTGGCCGGCACGTCCGCGGTCCAGAGGGGCTTCTCCGGCGATTCGGGCCGGAACGCCTGGAGCTTGCGGTCGCGGAGCATCACGATCTCGTCGCCGCCGTCGCCGTCGCAGTCGGTCGCCCAGAAGCGGAACTCGTCGGCCTGGTCCTTGGCCGGATATCTCGCGACCGGCTTGCCGGCGTGGTCGAGCACCAGGATTTCGCACGGCCGGCCCCAGAGGTTGACCGCGATGTGCGGATGGGGCGATCGGGCGACGCGCAGGACCGTCGCCATCGGCCGCACAAGCAGAGCGAGATGGTTCGCGGCGATATTGCCGGCGTTGATGGAGACGGGCGTCTGGTGGCTCCAAAGCGGCTTGCCGCTGCCCCCGTCGAGGGCCCGGACCCGCGCAAAGCGCTGGATGCCCCCTCGCTCCGGCACATTCTCGAACTCCAGGAACACGATCTCGGCGTGGCCGTCGCCGTCGAGATCGGCGGCCACGGGGACCGGCGCATTGCGGTACAGGCCGTAGACGTCGCCGGTCATGGCGGCCGGGAGAGGGCAGCGCCACAGCAACTGGCCGTCCGTGCCGCGCACGGCCCGCAGTTCCAGGGCCGGACTCGTCGCGGGGTCCTCCGCCTCGGCCACCGCAACGATGTCCGAGACGCCGTCGCGATCGAGATCGGCCAGGGCAACGCCGGGCGCGACCTGATCGACCGTGAACGGTCTAGTTTGCCCCGCCCAGGGCGTGTCGGGTTTGTGGTAGGGCTTGCCCAGGGCGTGCGTCCAGCGGACCTTGCCGCTTCGTCCCGACAGCACCGCAAGCCACAACTGGTGCGGACCGGGAA
>JANLFZ010000023.1:22717-24471 GCA_024653385.1 Thermoguttaceae bacterium
AACCCTTCCGGATATCCCCAACTCGTCGAGGCGAGGTACAAGATCTCGGCGTGGCCGTCGCGGTCGAGGTCCGCCGCTTCGACCAGCAGCGACTTCTCGACCCGCGTAACGGCCAGTTCCGCGGTCCACAGCGCGCGCCCGGTGCGGCCCGACAGCGCGACAACGGGGCGCTCGGGCCGCGCGTGGAAGTACTGGTCGGCGGCAAGCACCAGGTCCGCGACGCCGTCGCCATCGAGGTCCGCGTCGACCAGCGCCGGCCGTGCGCGGCTCTGCTGGCCGATGTCGCTGGTCCAAAGCACGTCGCCGGTGGCGGCCGAGATCGCCTCGACCAGCGCGCCGCTTACGGCGACGAGGTCGGTCTGGCCGTCGCCGTCGTAATCGGCCGCCGGCTTCCACGGGGGCCCGAGCCATCGCCAACGTTCGTTGGTTCCCCCGGCGACCGCGGCCAGCCGGCCGCCGCCGTCGAGCGAGCCGTCATGGGTGCGGAAGCCGAAGAGATCCGCGGCGCCGTCACCGTCGGCGTCGCCTGATTGAAGCTCCAATCCCTTTGCCGACGCGACGTGCTTGCCCGTGCCCGCCGAAAAGACGTAGGCCTGGGCCTGGCTTTGTCCGTAGACCCGGGTGTTGGCCGCCAGCGGGACGACCAACTGCGGCCAGCCGTCGGCCCCGGCGCCCCACCAGAACGGCGACGAAAGCCAGAGCCGTTCCCGCGAGACGAGCGGAGACTCGGGCTCGACCTCGCGGAGCCACCACGTCGATCCGTCGTGACCGGAGACCGCCTCGACGCAAAGCCGCAAATCGTGTCCCACCAGCCTTGCGACGAAGACCTCGCGGCGACCGTCGCCATCGAGGTCGGGACCGACCAGCCACCGGTCGATCTGCTGATCGACCGTGTGCAGCTTGCGCGACCAACGCGGCGCGCCGGTCGATCCATCGAGGACTTCGAGCACGCCCCAGGGCGCGTCGCGGTACGCAAGCCCCTTGCGCGAGCTGCCGTTGGGGACCAGGACTTCCGCGCGGCCGTCGGCGTCGAGGTCTGCCGCCATCGGCCAGTCAGGCGGCTGGACCGCCCAGTCGGCCTGCCCCGGCCAGACGGCCTGTAGCGCCCGCTCCCAGAGCTTCTGCCGGTGCTTGAACGACCAGGCGCACAGGCGCACGCCGGGCGTGGCGCCGGCGGGCGCGACCGCGCCGTGGAGCGAGATCAGTTCGTGGTTTCCGTCGCCGTCGAGGTCGCACCAGACCGGCGGGCGCAGAAGGGGCGTTCCGAGGTCCAGCGGCGGGACCGAGGGCGAGCCGTCCTTCAGGCGGAGCACCACCGCCCGGCTGCCAGCCACGCAGGCAACCGCCGGGATGCCGCCGTGCGCGACAGGCCGCGCCGGCTCGAGGGCAAAGAGGTACGGGCCGGTGCGTTCGGCGAACCCGTCGGAGTTGCGCACCAGGTAATCGCCCGACGTGTGGAAACCGCCGCCGCTTGTGCGCGTGCCGTGCCACTCGCCCGTGAACCACCGGAAGGCGTAAGGCGGCTCCTGGCCATTGGGCAGTTGGAACCACTCGGCGGGAAGATCGTAGCGCCAGACCGTGCGGCCGGTCGCCCCGGAGATCGCCTCGATCCAGAACTTTCCCTTGCCGGGCGCACTGCCCAATCCGGCGTCTTCCACCAGTCCCCAGGTGGCCACGAGGTCCGGCGTCTTGTCGCCGTCGAGGTCGTCGACCACGGCAGGCGCGTCGAGCAGGCTGCCGGCCGCCGGGAGGTA
>JANLFZ010000249.1:0-2798 GCA_024653385.1 Thermoguttaceae bacterium
GGCTGTCGGCCGTGGTCGAGGCCGGTTCCGGCAAGCCCATCGCCGGGGCCTTCGGCTTGTTCTCGCACTACCGCCTCTTGGACGCCGAAACGCGCTACGGCACGGCCGGCTGGGACTGGCCGAGCGAGGCCCGCCTGCTGCCCGACGGCGCGGTCGAGGTTCGCTGGACGGCCGACGCCGCGCACCCCTTCGACATGAAGGCGGTGTACCGCTGGAAGTCTCCCAACACGCTGGACCTGGCCACGACGGTCGCGCCGAAAAAAGACCTGCGCCGGTTCGAGCTGTTTCTGGCGTCCTACTTCGTGGGTTTCCCGGTGTCGCGGGTCTACGCACGACCCTCTTCCGGCGATTCGAAACCGGAGTTCGTCGAGGCAGAGAAATCCCGGGGTGTATGGCAGGCGTTCCCGCGCGATGAGGCGGCGATCGCCATGATCCAGGACGGCCGTTGGAAGCGTCCGCCCAACCCGGTCGATTGGACGATCATGCCCCGACTGGCCGCGCCCTTGGCGATGCGGCGTGACGATGCGACCGGGCTGGTCGCGCTCTTGATGGCCCCGCCGGACGATTGCTTCGCCATCTCGACGCCCTTCGGCGAGGAGGGGCACCGCTCGGTCTACCTCTCGCTCTTCGGCCGGGACCTTGGCGCAAACCAATCGTCGACGGCCCGGGCGCGCCTGGTGATCGGCCCGAAGCTCGGCGACGCGGAAGCCGTCCGGCTGTACGAGGCGTACCGGCAGGAGACTGCCGCGCGGTGATGGCGGCGGATGCCGGCACATGCGCGGGACTGCCGAGCGTCGGAACGCTCGGCGGGGTGGGCGGGCCGGTTGCCCGTGCCCAACCGGAACGCTATACTGCCGTTTTGGTCGTTGTCTTTCGGAAGGCGCCGCGATGAACCTCAGCGATCCGAGAACCCGGTCTTTCGCCCTGGTCCGCGAGATGATGGAAACGCCGCGGATCGTGGCGAGTTTCGACTTCCACCGTTCGGCCCCGGCCGCCCGCGAGATCCGCCAGACAGGCCGCTTGTTCCTGACGGGCGAAGGCTCCAGCCGCATCTTTCCCGCGAAGAACACCTTGTACGAGATCCAGCGGATGGGGCTGAACCTGGCCGCCTTTACCGACGGAGCGCGGCAGGCCCACGAGTACGACTTGTCGCAAAGCGTGGTCTTCGGGGCCAGCAACAGCGGCAAGACCAAGGAAGTGGTCTCGCTCTTCACCGAACTGGCCCGCCAGGGACACCAGAAACGTTTCGGGCTGACGGCCAACGCGGGCACGAATCTCGAAGCCCTCAGCACCCAGTGTTATCTGTTGAATTGCGGCAAGGAAGATGCCGTGGCCGCGACCAAGAGCGTGGTCGAGCAGGCGTTATTCTACCGGTCGCTGTTGCTGCCGTTCGAGACCGACTCGCCGATGACGCGGAACCAGGCCGAGGCCGCGGCCAAGGCCCAGGAGACGCTCGAAGCCGAACTCGACCCGGCCCTCGTCGAGAAGATCGCGGCCGCTCCGGTCGTGTACTTCGCCGGCCGCAACAACGGCGTGGCCGAGGAACTGACGCTGAAGACCAACGAGATCACCCACAAGAAGAGCGACTTCCTGGAAGGGACCTACGCGGTCCACGGTATCGAAGAGGTCATGAACCCCGGCGAGGTCGTGGTCGTAGTCGATCCGTTCCCGGCCGAGGCGCAGAAGTTCAAGGAGGTGCTCGTCGACGGCGTCGGCCTTGCCGTGATTGCGGTCTCGGCCCGCGAGACGATCTTCCCCACCATTCGCATCCCGTCGGTCGCCGGGTACGATGCGGTGCTCCAGCTCCTGGCCGGCTGGAACCTGCTGGTTCACGTCGGCGTGGCGCTGGGGATCAACCTGGATAAGGCCGAGCGGGCCAGGAAGATCGGCAACGAGTTCCTGGCGCCTGCGTAGGCAAGAGCGAGCGTTCCGGACCGGGGCAAGGCACACGAGGCCGCCACAGGCTCATGGCTGAAGGGATCACCTACTACCGGCGCACCCCTGGGGGATTGGTCGTTACGCCGCGGATCCACGAGATTTTCGACCGTTGGCAGGGCGACGCCGAATGCTGGATGTTCGTCTCGGCCCACGACGACGACGTGGTGATCGGCGCGGGACTGGCCTTCCAGGCCGCGATGGCCGAGGGAATCGCTACCCACGCGGTCATCACTACCGACGGCCGCATGGGCTACTGCCGCTTTCCGCAGCGGCGCACGATCGCCCAAATCCGCCAGGCCGAGGCCCGCAGGGCCTACGAGAGTTTGGGTCTGGCGCCCGAGCGGTTGCACTTCTTGGGGTTCCCCGACTGCAACCTGAATCCTTACCGCGGCCGGCACTTCACGACGATCGGCGATCCCACGGAGGTCGAGGGGGCCAGTGGTTTGCAGAACGCGTTCCCCCACATCCTGCGACAGATCCGGCCGACACGGGTCTTCTTGCCGACGATCTCCGACCTCCATCCCGACCATCGCATTGTGAACGAGGAGATGCTGATCAGCCTGTTCCACGCCCAGGGTTCGATCTGGCCGGAACTGGGCGAACCCGTGCCCGCGGTGCCGTTGGTCTACGAGTACGCCACGTATTGCGATTTTCCCGAACCGCCGCAAGTGCGTATCGCGGGTCCGGCGGCGATGCTCGAGCGGAAGCTCGACGCGATCCGCGCGTTCGCCAGCCAGGAGCAGATCGATCTTCTGGTGGCCGAGCAGCGCAAGGCGGGACCCTCGGAGTACCTGCGCGAGGTCCACTTCAAGTTCTACTCGCCCAAGGACTACGAGAGCCTGTTCACCTGACGGCGAGCA
>JANLFZ010000249.1:2808-6420 GCA_024653385.1 Thermoguttaceae bacterium
TCGTGGGAGGTTGCCGTGCCACCCGACACGCATGGGACGAACGCCCCCATCTGCTACCTCGGCGACGACCACCTGGGCGCGGCGGCGGCCTACCTGGCGGGCGTGATGGCGCATGCCAAGCTGCCGTTCGAGCACGTGCCGAGCACCGCGTCGCCGCCGGCCGACTTCGGCTCGCGGCAGTACGCGGTCTACGTGCTCAGCGATTACCCCGCGGCGCGCATCGACGCGACCCAGTGGGCCGTCCTCGTCGAGCGCGTGCGCCGGGGCTCGGGCCTGGTGATGATCGGCGGGTGGGAGAGCTTTCACGGGCGACTGGGCGAGTACCACCGCACGCCCCTGGCCGACCTCTTGCCCGTCGAGATGCTCGACCGCGACGACCGGCGGAACTTCGCCCAGCCGTGCCTGGTGCGCGCGGCGGCCGAACATCCGGTTCTGGCCGGATTGCCGTGGGAAACGCCGCCGAGCATCGGCGGACTGAACGTCGTGCGACCCAAGGCCGGTTCCCAGACGGTTCTCACCGCGGTGCCGTTTTCCGTGCGCCGCCAAGGCGACGGGTTCCAGTTCACCCCCGGGCCGGAGATGCCGCTCTTGGTCCTCGGCCGGTCCGGAGAAGGGCGGACCGCCGCGTTGGCCACCGACGTGGCCCCGCACTGGGTCGGCGGGCTGGTCGACTGGGGCGACCGCCGCGTCGTTCAAGAGGTCGCCGCCGGGTTCATCGAGGTCGGCAACTGGTACGCCCGGTTCTTCGAGAACCTGCTGCGGTGGGCGCGGGGTGAAGGATAGGTGCGATCTCCGCGCGAAGCTGCGTCGTAGGACGAGTTGCCAACCCATCCTGCGCTACGTGCCCGTGGTCGCGCAGTCCCGGCCGAGGTAATGCAGCAGAACCGGCGTCAGGCGTTTCACCTCGGCCTCGAGCGTGGCGAGCATGTCCTCGGCGCCGCTCAGGTTGCCTGCCTGGCCCATCCGTTCCATCTCGAAGGCCGTGGCATACGCCCGGCTCCCCGCGAAGAACCGGATCGAGCCCTTGAGTGTGTGGGCGGCCAGGCGCAGCCCGGCCAGATCGCGGGCATCGATCGCCTTGCGGATGGCGTCCAAGAGCCGCGGCGTCTCTTCCAGGATGACCTCGACGACGTCCCGGAGCAGCCGCTGGTCGCCGTTGACCGCTTCGAGGGCCTGCGACCAATCGAATTCGCCCTGGTCGACCTCCGCCGATGGGACGTCGACCGGCGCCGCGCGATGCCCGAACACCGCGTCGATGGTGGCCAACAGCTCCCGCGCGCGGATCGGCTTGGCGACATAGGCGTCCATGCCCGCGCCAAGGCACCGTTCGCGGTCGCCTTTCATGGCATGAGCGGTCATGGCGATGATGGGCACGTGGCCGCCGTGGCCGGCTTCCCACCGGCGAATGGCGCCGGTGGCCTCGAAGCCGTCCATTTCGGGCATCTGGACATCCATCAGCACGAGGTCGAATCGTTGCGACTGGATCGCGGCGACCGCCTCGCGACCGTGATTGGCCACGAAGACCGAGTGCCCCTGCCGCTCCAAGAGCCCGACCGCGAGTTTCTGGTTGACGAGGCTGTCCTCGGCCAGAAGGATGCGCAAGGGGCGCCGGCGGGGAGGTTGGGCCTCGGCCGAAGCGGCCTCGGCGGTCTCGATCCGTGCCACGCCCAGGGCCGTGAGGACCGCCTGGAGCAGTTCCGAACCCTTGATGGGCTTGCGCAGCCACGACTCGACCCCGAGCTGTTCGCACCGCGCCGCGTCCCCCGGTCGATCGCCCGAACTCAACAGCAGCACGGCGGTGCTTTCAAACGCCACGTCGTGCTTGATGCGCTCGGCCAGCGCGAAGCCGTCCATCTCGGGCATGTGGGCGTCGGCCACGACGAGCGGGAAGGACCGGCCCGCGCGCTGCGCCTCCACGAGGGCCTCGATCGCCTCGCGGGCGCTGCCGACGCAGAAGGACTCCATCTGCCACCGGCGAAACAAGCCTTCGAGAATCCGGCGGTTCGTCGCGCTGTCGTCGACCACGAGGACCCGCGTGCCGCGAAGCACATCGGGCTCGGCGAAGAGCGGCGCGGGAGGCGGCGGCGCGGGCTCGAAGCGGGCCGTGAAATGGAACGTGCTCCCACGCCCCGGCTCGCTCTCGACCCAAATCCGCCCCCCCATCAACTCGACAAGCTTCCGGCTGATCGTCAATCCCAAGCCGGTGCCCGTGTGCCGCCGCGTGGTGCTCGTGTCGACCTGCTCGAAGGCGTCGAAGATGGTCGCCTGCTTCTCCCGGGGGATGCCGATGCCCGTGTCGCGCACGGCGAAGTGCAACACCAGCGCGCCGTTCTCCTCGGCCTCGCGCCACACCTCGAGCACGACCTCGCCCTCGTTGGTGAACTTGATCGCATTGCCCACCAGGTTCACCACGATCTGCCGCAGGCGCACGCTGTCGCCCACGACGATTTCGGGCACGTCGGCGGCGATCGAGCAGGCCATCTCGAGGCCCTTGGGATGGGCCCGCACGGCCAGCGACTTCATGGTATCGCCGAGGCATTCGGGCAGGTCGAACGGAGCGCACTCGAGGACCAGCTTGCCCGCCTCGATCTTCGAAAAATCGAGGATGTCGTTGAGGATCGCCAGCAAGGCTTCGCCCGATTCGCGCACCGCCGCCAGGTACTCGCGCTGCTCGGCGGTCAGGCGCGAGTCGAGCACCAGTTCGGTCATGCCGAGCACGGCGTTCATCGGGGTGCGGATCTCGTGGCTCATATTGGCCAGGAAGGCGCTTTTGGCGCGGCTGGCCGCCTCGGCCGCTTCCTTGGCCTGGGCCAGCGCGACGTTCGCCTCGGCCAGCTCGCGGTTCGCCTGGGCCAGTTGCGCGGTCCGTTCCTGCACGCGGCGCTCCAATTCGTCGTGCGCCGCGCGAAGCCGTTCCTCGGCCTGTTTCAGCTCGGTGATATCGACCGCCACGCCCAGCACGGCCGGCTCCGACGAGCGGGAAAGCGTAAAGGGGATCTTCGTGGTCTGGAGGATCCGCCGCCGCCCGTGCACGTCGATCATCGCCTCTTCGGGAACGAACTTCGCCCGCCGCAACTGGATCACGTCGCTGTCGTCGCGGCGGAAGTGATTCAGCTCGTCGCCGAGCGGGTGGTGGTCGGCGTCGGTCGTGCCGAGCAGTTCCTCGGGCGTGGTGCCGTACGCCTCGGCCACGGCCCGGTTCGCGAGAATGAACCGGCCCTGGGCGTCCTTGGCGAAGATCATGTGGGGCACCAGGTCGATGATCTGCCGCAGCCGGGTCTGGCTGTCGCGCAGGGCCATCTCGGTCCGCCGCTGCTCGACGATCGTGGCCAGTTGCAGGAACGAGAACCCCAACAGCGGCGCCGCATAGCCGAGGATCTTGTAGACGTGCCCCACCGTGAAGAAGGCGTCGTACAGATCCTGCGAGAATGCCATCATCTGCTGGCTGATCGCGTGGATGCCGATCGACAAGATCAACCACCAGGTCATGCGGTCGGGCGCCCGGCGGTACACGCGCAGAAACACGATCAGCACGGCGACGAGGAACACCGCGCCGAGGAAGTCGGCGGGCCGGGCGATCGGGGACCCCCGCACCGCCAGGTTGGGCGGCGG
>JANLFZ010000249.1:6430-9065 GCA_024653385.1 Thermoguttaceae bacterium
CGCCGCGACCGTGACCAGCACCGACAACATCGTGACGATCGCGGCAACCCAGACCGTCTCTCGCTTCGGGTTGCGCGGCTGCCCCATCCACGTGGGCAGGAAAGGGGCCAAGAGCAACAGCACCCCCATGAGCAGCCGCGCATTCAAGTCGGTCGCCGGAATGAACCGATCGAGCACCTCGGGCGACAACTCGGCGCCCGAGTGCGCTTGCAGGAACGAGACCAGCCCTTGGGCGAAATCGGCGGCCCCACTGACGAAGAACGCCAGCCCGACCAGCAAGTGAAACCGATACCCCAGACTATAAAACCGCGTGATGAAACCCGTCCCCGCCAGCAGGCCCACGATGGCCCCGAGCATCTCGATGAACGCATGGAGGTCGTGCGTCCCCTGGAACGTCGACGCCTGGAGCAGGGGGAACACGGCCCCCAAAAGCGCGAACACCACCGCCAAGAGGACCAGATAGAGCGATTGCTCGGCGGGCGAATGGCGAAACGCCGTGTCGGTCAGACCGAGGGTTTCGATGCGCGGGTCGGGCGAGGTTCCAGAAGTTGGCGTCATGTCCGGACCATCCCTCCCGAATCCTACCGGCCCAACGCGCCGACGCGAGTCTCGGGAGCGAACCCCCTCATGTGCCGCAGCGTTCATCCTAGTCCCGTTCTCCGGCGGCGGCAAGGGGCACGCCTTGCTTGACACCGCCCTGCGCCCCCTCTACGCTACCGGGATACAGGCCAGGCGTCTGCCGAGCACCCTCACCAGGATGTCGTGTCATGGCAACCATCTATCGCATCAACATGTCCGATCTGACGGTACGCCGCGAGGAAGCCGACGGCGACCTGCGCGAACTGGGAGGCCGCGCGCTGACATCGGCCCTGGTCGCCGCCGAAGTCCCACCGACGTGCCATGCGCTTTCGGAGGAGAACAAGCTGGTCATTGCCCCTGGGGTGCTCACGGGCACGGGGGCCCCGTGTGCGGGCCGATTGTCGGTCGGCGCCAAGAGTCCCCTGACCGGCACGATCAAGGAAAGCAACGCCGGGGGCATGGCGGCCCTCGGCCTGGCCGCCTTGGGCATCAAGGCCCTGGTGCTGGAAGGCATGCCCGCCGGCGACACGCTGTACCGCCTGATCGTCCACCGCGACGGCGTGCGGATCGAGCCGGCCGACGATCTCGCCGGACTGGGGAACTACGACACGGTCGGGCATCTCTTCGGCCAGTTCGGCGAGAAGGTCTCGTGCATCAGCATTGGTCAGGCGGGCGAGATGCGGGCAGCCGCCGCGAGCATCGCCGTGACCGACATCGAGGGTCGCCCCACCCGGCACTGCGGACGCGGCGGCCTCGGCGCCGTGATGGGCTCGAAGCGGGTCAAGGCGATCGTGGTCGATCCGGCCGGCGGCTCGCGGCCCGAGCCCGCCAACGCCGAGGCGTTCAAGGCGGCCATGCGCAAGTTCGCCGAGGCGCTGCAAAAACACCCGCTGACCGGCCAGACCCTGCCCACCTACGGCACGAACGCCCTGGCCAACGTCATCAACGAGGCCGGCGCCTATCCCACGCGCAACTTCAGCCAGGGGCAATTCGAGGGCGTCGAGGCCATCAGCGGCGAGCGCCAGCACGACGTGATCCTGCATCGCGACGGCGAGGGGACGATCGCCCATCCTTGCCACCGCGGCTGCACCATCCGTTGCTCGCGGATCTATGTCGACGAGTCGGGCAAGTACGTCACCAAGGGACCCGAATACGAAACCGTCTGGGCCCACGGGGCCAACTGCGGGATCGACGACCTCGATGCGGTGGCGCAGATGGACCGCCTCGACGACGATTTCGGCCTGGACACGATCGAGACCGGCGCGACGATCGCCGTCGCGATGGAAGCCGGAATCCTCCGCTTCGGCGACGCGGCCGCCGCCCTCGAATTGCTCCGCGAGGTCGGCCGCAAGTCGCCGCTGGGCCGCCTGGTCGCCTCGGGCGCCGAGGTCCTCGGCAAGGTCTACGGCGTGGCGCGGGTGCCCACGGTCAAGGGGCAGGCCATGCCCGCCTACGACCCCCGCGCCGTCCAAGGCATCGGCGTCACCTACGCCACCTCGACCATGGGGGCCGACCATACGGCCGGCTACGCGATCGCCACGAACGTGTTGGGCGTGGGTGGCCGGGTCGATCCCCTCAAGCCCGACGGCCAGGTCGAACTCAGCCGCAACCTCCAGATCGCCACCGCGGCGATCGACGCGGCAGGCTTGTGTCTGTTCGTCGCGTTCGCCGTGCTCGACGACCCGAAGGCCCTCGACGCCATTTGCGAGATGTTCGCCGCATACCACAACCGGCCTTTTAGCGCGGGCGATCTTCTCGAACTCGGCAAGCGGACCCTGGCACGCGAACGCCGGTTCAACACCGCGGCCGGCTTCACCGCCGCCAGCGATCGTCTCCCGGGGTTCTTCAAGAAAGAGAAACTGGACCCCCACGGCGCCACGTTCAACGTGCCCGACGAAGAACTGGACCGCGTATTCGACTTCGCGTAGGTGCGGCGCGCGCACCCGAGGCCGCCGGCAACACTCCAGTTGCCGCGAACCGGTGCGTCTCACCTACCCAACCTATTTGGGCGCCATGCCGCGTGTGAAGCTCAATATGTACGCCGGACTGCGGGCCT
>JANLFZ010000250.1 GCA_024653385.1 Thermoguttaceae bacterium
CCAGTCGTGCAAGGGATACGTGAGCACGCCGATCCGTCCGACTCGCGTTCGTTCCCACCGCACGGCCAACGGCAGGATGCCCCGGCATTGTCCCTCCGAACGCACCACCAACACGCGAAGCCGCTGCTGCTGGCCGAAGTGGCGCCAGTAGGTCAGAAGCCAATCGAGCGACAGGAAGAACGAGGGGCCGGCCGTGCGGTCCAACAGATCGTCCCACACGGCGCGGTACTCGCCGAGGGCGTCGGGGCGGTCAATCTCGTGGACCTCGGCCACGGCATCTCCTTCGCGGGCGGCGCCCTGGCGACGCGGGCGGCAGGGCTCTCAGTTGGGCGTGTCGAGGTAGGGATCCTGGCCCATCTGCCGCTGCATCTTCTTGCGTTGCTTCTCGAAGTAGACCAGTGCCCGGCGGTCCCGAAAGTGGCGGCGCTCGACCTTGCGTTGGGCCTTGCGGAACAGCGGGGCGAACCCTTCGAAGGGGCCGCTGGATTGTTTGCCGATCGCTTCGTACTTCCGCGCTTTCTTGGGGCCCAGGCCCGAGAACAGAAGCTCGTCGTCGAGGCTGAGGAATTGGCGATACGTGCCGGGATCGCCCTGGCGGCCGCAACGGCCGATCAACTGGCGGTCGATCCGGGCGGAATCGTGCATTTCGGTGCAGATGACGTGCAGGCCGCCGCGCTCGGCAACCCCCTCGCCCAGCTTGATGTCGGTGCCGCGGCCGGCCATGTTCGTCGAGACGGTCACGCGCCCCGGCTGGCCGGCCCGGGCGACGATCTCCGCTTCTTCGGCGATGTGGTTGGCGTTGAGCACCTGGTGCTCGATGCCCCGTTCGCGCAGCAGGCGGGAGAGGTGCTCCGACTTGTCGATCGAGCGGGTGCCCACGAGCACCGGGCGGCCCTCGGCGTGCATGCGGCAGATCTCGTCGACCACCGCTGCCCATTTCGCGTCCGCGGTGCCGAAGACCCGTTCGGGAAGCCGCTGCCGGATCTCAGGCCGGTTCGTGGGGATACGCACCACGTGGCAGCGGTAGATTTTGCGCAGCTCGCGGGCCGAGGCCCACGCGGTTCCCGTCATGCCCGCCAGTTGTTCGTAGCGGAGAAAGAAGTCCTGGACGGTAATGCGCGCGGCCTGCCCGGTGGCCACGGTCACCTCCACCCCCTCTTTCGCCTCGACGGCCTGATGGATGCCGTCGCGCCACTTGCGCCCCTCGGACATGCGTCCGGTAAACTCGTCGACGATCACCACCTCGCCGTCGCGCACCACGTACTGCCGGTCGCGGTGGAAGTCTTTCTCGACCTTGATCGCCCGCTCGACGTACTGGTAGATGTGAAACATGCCGACGGCGTCCATGGCGGCCGGTTTGGGCAGTTGCCTGGCCTTCTGGCGTCCCTGGCGGGTCAGCTCGACCGACTTCTTGTCGTGGTCGTATTCGTAGTCCTCGTCTTCGACGAACTCGCTTGCGACCTTGGCGCTCCACTTGTAGCACTCGACCGCCAGTCGCTCTTCCTCGGTGGGCATCGCGCTGATGATGAGCGGTGTGCGGGCCTCGTCGATGAGGATGCTGTCGGCCTCGTCGACCAATGCGAAATACGCCTCGCGCTGGACCGGCTTCTCGCCGCCTTGGCTGCTTGTCTGGCCGAGCATCCCGCCCAACAGATCGGTCTGCCCCTCGCGGATTCGCCGCAACAGGAGGCGGTCGCGAAGGAAGTCGAACCCGAACTCCTTGGCCGTGCCGTAGGTCAGGTCGCAGGCGTAGGCCTTGCGGCGTTCCGGCGATTGCATCTGCGTTTGGATCACGCCGACGCTCAGTCCCAGAAGCCGGTAGATGGGGCCCATCCACTCGGCGTCGCGTTTGGCGAGGTAGTCGTTCACCGTGGCCAGATGGCAGCCGCGGCCCAAGAGCCCGTGGAGATACATCGGCAACGTCGCCGTGAGCGTCTTGCCCTCGCCGGTCTGCATCTCGATGATCGAGCGGTGGAACAAGGCGATGCCGCCGACGATTTGCACGTCGTAGTGCCGCATGTTCAGGGTGCGGCGCGCGGCCTCGCGTACCAGAGCGAAGGCCTCGGGCAGCAGTCGTGCCAGCGGCTCGCCGCTGCGGGCCCGATACCGAAGCGACAGACTGCGCTTGCGGAGGTCGTGGTCCGAGAGGTCCTTCAGGCCCGACTCCAGCTCGTTGATCTTCGAGACAAGCCCCGACCACTGCGCTAGCCGCCAATGCGACGGCCCGCCAGCCACAAGCCGCAAGCGTCCCAGAAAACCCGTCGATAGCGCCGCCAAGTCAATCCATCCCGGATCCGTCAAGCGATCAGCCGGCCCGCCCGCGGCCGGCCGTAATCAAGTATAGTGCCGGCCTCAACCTCCGGACACGCCGGCGACGGGCAATTCGGTAATGTCGATCACCCGGTTGGGTAAAGCGCTCGAGGGCCGGCCGGTGGCGGGAGACTGCGCGGTGGGCGCGGGATCGACCGGCCGCGGCAGCGGAGCGCCCACGGTGCCGCTGGCCGGCCTCGGACCGAGCGGCCGCGTAATCCGTTCGCGCTCGGTGACCGCATTGATCGTGGGACGGGTCATGTCGGACATCGGGCCCGCAGCACCTCGCTGGCCCAGAAGCCCCGACAAAGGCGAAGATCGCGACGGCAGGCCGGCACCGGCCGTCGGCGTCGCGTTGGGCGTTGAACTCGTTCGGTTCGGCAGCGTTGGAACGGCCGCCGACGCGATCGTCCCCCCCGCGAGGCCCGAATTGCGCACGTCGTTGGCCGCCGGCGGAATGAGGATTCGATCCCCCGACCCAGGACTAGAAGCCGGTTGCGCGGGCTGCGTGGCGCTGCCACGGTGGGCAAGACCGGTGTCCAAAGGCCGGTTTGGACCGGTCGGCGCCGTGACGCCGCTCCCAACCGAGGTCCCAGTCGGTGATGCCGGCGCGGACCACCCCATCGACGGAGGGGGCTGCGATGGCGGAACCGCGTTCGAGGGGGTGTTTGATGGTCGAACGGCCGAGGGCGACGACCGCAGCGGGTTTGGCAACGTACTGCGGGGATAAGACGGATCCAACGGTTGGCTACCGAGGACGCCGGTCCGGGGAGGTTCGACGCGGGTGCGGCCAAAGAACGGATCCACTGGGCCTGCTGTCTGACCCGAACCCTTGCAGCCCGCGAGGACTGTTGTCACGAGCAACACCGCGACCGCACGCGCCATCCCATGGGTTCCTTCCCGCCACCAACTCCTGCGCCGGCTCATGGCGAAGCGGTAAGTTAGCGTTTTCGCGGCAGGTGTCCATACCGATTCCGTGGAAACGCTCTTGTGACTGGTACAATACCAGTCTTCAGACGGAGCTAGAGCGCGGACGGAGCATTCGCCGCCACCTCAAGACGCTCTCAGCCAAGCGAACTACTTCCCGGCAAGCCCCTCCCCTTGGGGAACCGTGGTGACAAAGGGGTTGGCAATCCGCAATGGCTTCTGCGCCACTTTGCTGTCTGCCGGGTTAGCCGTTTGGCTCTTGGGGACGAACGGATTGTAGATGGTAACTGGCGTTGGAGGGGTACAAACGACTTCTGGGGTCGGATAGCCCGGGGGGTACGCAAATGGGCTATAACCGTAAGTCCGTGGGACCGGGACACTGTAGTAGACGGGCGGGTAAAGCGCGAAGTGCGGCAGGCGTTCGCGCGGGTACAGTTGGGGACTGACCAGGATGTAGTATCCGCCGTGGTGTCCCTGAAGGACTGGCCAGGGCGACTCCGCCTGGGCTGGTGTCGCAACGGCCAATAGCGCGGCCGTGCCGACTAGTAGGACGAGAATGCCTATCGCATGGGTCTTCATCGGTGTCACCTGGGTCGAGAGTGGTCGAACGGCTTTGTCAATCTTCCAGGCTAATCCGATTTTCCGCCGTTGCAATCGCTAAACTCGAAGAAACCGGCAAAGCGCGTCCTCCTCGGATGGGTTTCGGGTTTCGTCCAGGCACGGTATTCGATATTCTAAAGACGTTAAGCCGTCTGGTACGTCGCTGTTGTCTTGTTGCGCCATGACCGATCTGTTGCGTCAGGAAATCGCCACGGCGGCCTCGATGATCGTGGTGAAGGTGGGCACTCGGGTGCTCACCCGGGAGGACGGCCGACTGAACGAAGAGCGTGTCGCCCAGTTGGCCGAAGAGTTGCACCAGGTCATGAGCACCGGCCGCCGGGTGTGCCTGGTTAGCTCGGGAGCGGTAGGGGCCGGCATGGGGCGTCTGGGGCTGACGGCTCGACCCACCGACGTGTCTCACCTTCAGGCCGTCGCTGCCGTGGGCCAGAGTGTCCTGGTCGAGGCTTACGAGCGGTGTTTGGGGTCGTTCGGCCGTCACGCGGCGCAGATCCTTTTGACCGCCGACGATCTGGACAACCGCACGAGCTACCTCAACGCCCGAAACACGATTCTCACCCTGATGGTCGAGTACGGCGCGGTGCCGATCATCAACGAGAACGACACGGTCAGCGTCGAGGAACTCCAGACGACGTTCGGCGACAACGACCGCCTGGCGGCGATCGTCACGAACCTCCTGCAAGCCCCGTTGCTGGTGCTGTTGTCCGATGTCGAGGGGCTTTACGACGGCGACCCACGCGATCCGTCATCCTCGCTCATTCCGACCATCGAGCGGCTCGACCAATCGGCCTTCGAACTGGTGCGCGATCGCAAGACCGGGTTGAGCAAGGGAGGCATGGCGAGCAAGCTGCGGGCCGCACACCAGGTGACCCTCGCGGGAGGGAACGTGATCATCGCCAGCGGCCGCAGGCCAGGGTCGCTTGCCAAGATCATCGCGGGCGAACCGGTGGGGACCCTTGTGCTGGCTCAGGGAGGCACGATTCCGGCTTGGAAACGCTGGATCGGCTTCACCGTGCAGCCCCGCGGGCACCTGGTGCTCGACGCGGGCGCCCGGGAGGCCGTGCAACACCGGGGCCGAAGCCTTCTGGCGGCCGGCATCCTCAAGGTGGTGGGACGCTTCAACAAGGGCGACGTGGTGGCCCTGCGCGACACCCAGGGCGTCGAGTTCGCACGCGGCTTGACCAACTACGGCTCGGACGACATCCAACGGATCCGCGGCCTGAAGACCACCGAAATCGCCGAGACCCTCGGCCACTGCCCCTATGACGAGGTGATCCACCGCGACAACATGGTGGTGACCGCATAGGTCGAATTTGAAATCCCGTCGACGCCGCACCGCGCGCATCGAAAGAGAGGAGCCGCGGACCGCCACGCCCGGAACTCGCGGTTTCGCCGAACTCTACGGCACCACCTGGCCGTCGACGTTGATTTCGACGGCGCCGGCGCCGGGCACATCGGTCTCGACGCGGATCTTGCCGCTGACCCGGCCGGTGGCCTCGGTCGCCGTGAACTGCATCGGCACCACGTGAACCGCCTTGGCTTCGGTGGGCACCGTGAAGCGGAACCGGGCGTCCGGCCCCGAGATGCTGAGGATGCGGAACGGTTTTTCGCCGCGCACGACGAGGTTGCGAGCCTGGCTTTGGCGCGGTTGCACGACGAAGATCAACGAAGCGGGGCTGACCGACAGCGACGGGAGAACGTGCCCCTCGACCGTCAGCGGCACCTGGGCGGTCTGGCGGTTGGGGTCGTTCGTCTTCAGCACGACGTGCTCGCGGAAATAGCCCGCCGGCGCGGTCTCCTTGAGCGTCACGCACAACTCGTAGTCGACACGCGCGCGGGGAGTCTCGCCGATGCGGCTGACCTCCTTGAGTTCGGCGGCCAGGTGGGGGGAGTTGCTGGTCACGTCGAGCACTTGCCAGTCCTTGCGTCCGGCATAGCTCACCGTGACGCGCTGGGTGGCGCTGCGTCCCTGGCTCACCGAGCCGAATTGCACGATCCCCGGCTCGAAGACGACGTCGCTGCGGATATAGCAGTAGACCTGCAACTGCACCTCGGCGGGGAACGGTTTGTCGAACTCGACCTTCAGGGTCGCTGATTTGTGGCCGTAGAAGCGCAGGGTGTCGAGTTCGGCCACCAGTTCGGCGGTCTCGTAGGTCTTGAGCGTGTCCTTGGTGAGCTTCGGGACCGTGCAGCCGCACGTCGAGGTGACGCGCTTGATGTGGACGTCTTCGACGTAGATGTTGTCGAGGACGAATCGGTACTCGGCTTTGGCGCCGCGGGCGACCACGCCGAAGTCGTGGGAGGTCTTGTTGAACAGGGCCTTGGCCCATTCCTTGGCCGAGGCGGCTGGAGCCCAGACCGCCCCCAGCACCAGCGCTGCCATAATGGTTCGTCGTGAAGCCATACGTTCTTCCTGCGACCTACGGGACCGCCGCCCCGGGCCGCTTCCCTAGTCGATGCCCGCCGCCTGGCAGGCGTACTTCAACCCGTCGACGGCCGTCTTGCCGTAGAAGTCGCAGCCGGCGTTCTGCGCCAACAGATCGCTGGCGGCGGCGCCGCCGACCATGATTTTCAGGCCGCCGCGCAGGCCGGCCTCGCGGATCGCGTCCACCGTGCCGCTGACCGACTTGAAACAGGTGGTCAACAGCAGGCTCAGGCCGACGACCGCGGGCTTGTGCTTTCGGATCGCGTCGACGAACTTGGCCGGCGGCACATCGACGCCCAGGTCGATCACCTCGAAACCAGCCCCGCGGAGCATCATCACCACGATGTCCTTGCCGATATCGTGCACGTCGAACTGGACCGTGCCCATGACGGCCGTGGCCCGCGTCTCGGTCTTCTTCTGGACGCCCAGCCGGGGGCCCAGTTCGGCCATGACTCCCTTCATGATCATCCCGCCGAACATCAAGTCCGGCAGGAAGCACTCCTCGCGATTGAAGCGGTCGCCGAGTTCGATCATTCCCCGGTTGCACTCGGCCAGCACCTCGTCGGCCGGCACGCCCGCGTCGAGCTTCTCGCGCACCAGTCGCTTGACGGTCGGTTCGTCGCAGCGGGCGATGGCCTCGGCCAGGTTTTCTTGCTGCGTCATCGATGCGTTCCCTTGGTCCCAAGGCAGAGGGTTTCCCTTCGCTTCCGGCGGCCTCCGCTAGAACGAAAGAAGGATCTGCCAGATATAGACATACGCCATTCCGTCGATCTCCTCCCACACGCGCTTCACCAACTCCTTGTCGCCGGTGATGGGAGGAAGTTCCTTGACCTTCTCGTCCCACGGGATGCAGGTTCCCGGCGGGCGTTTCGGCGGTTTCTTCGGCTCGTTCATCGCTTGCCTCCTTGTGGTCTAGTACACCCCGTACTGCCGCGTGGCTTCGGTCATCGCGCGGAGGTTCTCGGCGCGCGTGTCGTCTTGCATGATCGCCGAGGCGTCCATGATGTATCCCCCGTCCCGCCCCAACAGGTCGATCAGCTTCTTGCAGCACGCGCGCACGTCCTCCGGCTTGCCGAAGGCCAACAGGTCGTTGGGCACTCCGCCGCTTAAGCAGAACTTCTCGCCCAGGTAGCGTCGGGCTTGCTCGGGGTCGGTGCGGTCGATGTGGAACACGATGCTTCGTTCGGGCAGCTCGGCGATGTACTTGAGGTTCGCCGTCCAGTCGCCCTCGGCGTAGAACAACGTCTGGACCCCGTGCTTCCACAAATCGAGGATGATCTGCTTGAGCGTGGGCCAGTAGAACTTCTCGAACTGGGGCGGCGAAAGAAACGGCACACAGCCGCGGTGCATCCACAGGCCCACGGGCACGTTGCGGTCGGGATCCGACCCGCTCAGCGCCACGTGGAACAAGTGCGGCATCATCGCCTCGCAGGCCGCCAGCACCTTCTGCGGCTGGCGGTACATGTCCATGCACAAACCCTTGTAGCCGCGAAGCTTGTCGGCAATGATGTCGAACGGGGCCTTCAGGATCCCGCTCAGCGCCGAAACCGTGCCCGACTCCTTGCGCAGTCGCTCGGCCTGGACGCCGAACCCCTTGAAGTAGTCGAGCATCGCCATCCCGCCCTTCAGGAACGAGAGGTTGTTGCGCATCGTGTTCGGCTGGCCGATGGGCACCACGTCGGTCGCGATCCGCGGCAACCAGACGTTGAACAGGTAGCCGGTCGGGTCGTCGATCAACAGATCGTACTCGTCGGGCCGCATCCAAGCCTCTTCCTCGGGCGGCTCGAGGTACTGGAAGGCGCTGTCGTAGGGAATTTCCATGCCGGGCACGGCGTAGTACTTCAGGCTGATCGCCTTGACGAGCCCCATCCAGCCGTACACCATGTTGCCCACGACCGCATCCCAATCGAAGTCGGCGGCGCACCGCCGCGCCGCATCGAACGCCTTCTGATAGTCGTAACTGACTTCCTGCGAGGTATAGCCGCAGTACTTCGCCGTGAACTCGGCCACGAACGGCCGGATCGGCACCCGGTCGGGCTTGCCACGCCGCATCGCGGTCACGTAGCGCGCCAACCGCTGTTGATAACGCGATTCGATCGCCTCGGGCGTAGTCGGCTGAACAGAAATGTCGGCCATGATCGTTGCGTCCTCGGTGCTCGTGCAACTCCTCGCCATCCGACAAGGGAGTCTCCCGCGGGGACCCCAAACCGACGTAGTATTCCAAAGCCGTCGATCGATGTCAACAAGACTTCGGACGAGTTGGCCGAATGGGCTAACTGCGCGAAGTGCGCATTTCAGAGAAAAGTCCGGTCCGCCAGCCGATGTTCGCCTGAGGCTCCGTAAGTCCTTGGCAGGCAAGGGGCGGACTCGGGATCCGTCACGCCGGGCTTGAAAGCAGTCGCTCGTTTGCCCAGGGTCCTTCAGCTCACTCTTGTAAACCGATCTCCGCGATCGCCTTCTTGGCGTGCATCTGCACCAGGCGGTTAGAGTCGTTGGCGGCCTTTTTCAGCACCGGAAGGCTTTCCTTGGTGCCCCAGTTCTGAAGGGCCTGGGCCGCATTGATCCGCAGCGAGACGTTCTGATTCTCGGCGAGGATCTTCTCGAGGGCCTTGGCCACCTCGCGGTTCGGCTCCTTGGGTTTCTTTCGCATGAGTTGATGCATGGCCGGAATCACCCGCCCCATCTCGCCCGATTCCAGGTCCGCCACCAGCGTTCTTGCCTCCTCGGCCGTGGGCGGCTTGGCCCGGTCGGCCAGCATCTGCCTGGCCTTCTCGGCC
>JANLFZ010000251.1:0-6151 GCA_024653385.1 Thermoguttaceae bacterium
CGGTCACCGCACGTCGATAGTCCGTGCGGATTGCCGTCGGCGTTGGACGGCAATCCGTCCAACCGGTTCCGCCATGGTGCTAAAGGCAAGACGAAGAATTATTTGCGCCTTCCGCATTCACTACCCAACAGGTCGTTTCACCGCCCTCGGCGTGGCGAACTGGGGAAGCCGATCTCCCTCAAAAAGCGGATCGGGAGCCCCTGGATAACCTTCCGCGGCGGGGCGACCGGAAAGGGGCTGCCTCCGAGAAGCGTTCGACTTACGGAGGGCCAAGTCACCCGATTGTGGCGACCGTCCAAGACCCCATCCCCGTCGATGCGCTGGTTCTTTTTTTTCGCTCCGGCCACTGGACAACGGGAGGCGAAGTGGCTAGACTTGTCTTCGTGAGAAGTTCGCGCGGACACTCACCTCTTCGCCCTTCACAGGTCCCTGCCCCGCCTGTGGAGGGCTTTTTCTTTGCGCCTTCAGGGTGCGGGAGCACGGGCTGCTGACGGTGCACCCGCCGGGCCGCCTCGCGCGATCCACAGCCAAGGTCAGCGAGGGGCGGCCGGGCCGGACGTATACGCCTCGATTTCCGAGACGTAGAACCTCGGACCCGCCGTGTGAAAGTGCCCGACGAGCTTGATGGCCTTGACCGGGCGGGGAAGGAAACGAACGATCTGCCACCCGGCGCCTTGTTGTTGGGCCACCAGCGGCCGGAACGTCACGCCATCGGCCGAGGTCTCGAGCGAGTATCCGTAGAACGCATTCTTGCCCTCTGGAAACTTGACGCGGATCTCGCGGAGGCGAAACACCTGGCTC
Organism: Thermoguttaceae bacterium; assembly: GCA_024653385.1. Classification (GTDB taxonomy): domain Bacteria; phylum Planctomycetota; class Planctomycetia; order Pirellulales; family Thermoguttaceae; genus JANLFZ01. Next base: position 802 of record JANLFZ010000251.1, read on the forward strand.
AGCGAGACGATCCACTCGCAAGGCTCGCTCGAAGCCGAGGCGACCCCCGACTGGTCGACGGTCAGAGGGATGACCCCGTCGTTCAGGCCGGCCGCGGAACCTGCTCGGGAGGCCGCTTGCGCGCCGTGCGCGGCAAGCGCGATGTTCACTCCGGGACGGACGGCGCCCGAGCGGTCAAGCCATGGGGGCAGTTGCGGGGCGATCTCGGCCAGCAGCTCGTCGATGCGCGGCAGGGATTCCAACGCCGCCCCCTCCTTGGATCGCTGAAGCCAATATGCCGCACGCGCCATCATCGGCACCTTGAATCGTGATTCGGTCTGGCTCAACTTGAACCATCCCAGGGCAATCGCGAATTGTTGGCCGGGCTGATCCGGGTCGAGAAGCTCCTGTTCCGCCAAGTCCCGCAGTGGGCCATGTTGGCAGCGGGTCAAGTAGGGCAGCCCCTTGCGCCAGTCGTTCTGGACGAAACAGAGCCAAGAGCCGACCTTGAAGTTGGCCGCCGCATCCAACGGCTCCTTGCCCAACGTCGTCTCGGCCTCGCGAAAGGCGGCCTGCTCTTGTCGGACCATTTCGATGTCCTTCTCCCGCGCCGCGGCGGTGGCGGCCAATTGCGGGGCACGCGCTTTCTTGCCAACGAGACGGATCAGCCGAATGCCTTTTTCCGCAACTTCGGGCTCGCCCGATGAAAGGGCCTCGTCGGTCAAGAGCACCGCCGCTTCGGTCCATTCCAGGGCGGTCGCGGGGAATCCCGGCAGCGTGCGAGACGTTGCCGCCGTGCGCGTCAGGAGGTCCAACTTGGCCTCCACGGGTTGGATGTCGTACGTCTTGGCGATCTCGTCGACCGCCTCCAAGGTGCGCGGCAATTCGCCCGCCGCGAGGGCCATTTCGCAAGCCATGCGGAGCAACACATAGCGGGCCGCAGGGTCGTTCTCACCCTGGAGTCCTCGGGTAAAGAGTTTTTCGGCGATCGCGAGCCTGTCTTCGGGTCGCTTCGCGCGGCCGAGTTCGCCGGCGAGTTCGCTCCGCAGCCTCTTCTCGGTCGCCTTTTGGACGGTGTCGTCGGGCTCGGGAAGGCGCCGGTCGGGCCGAACGGCCCGGTCGGCAACGTCGTCCTTTGGAGCCTCGGATCCGCGACGCGGTCGCTTCGGCGGGCTCGGCGCGTCGTCCAGGGGCTCGGCCTCGCTCATGGAATCCGAGGGCTCCCGCGAACGCGGCGGCATCTCCAGGGCGGGATCCGCCAGTGGACTCGTCGTGCCCGGCATGTCGGGCAACGACACGACTTGGGGCGTCTTCGGCGCGACGCGATTGTCCCCGGGCAGCGACGCGGGCGTCGCGTGCGGTGCGGGCTTGGTCGAATCGAGCGGTACGGGTACTGCGGCGGCAGAACGACTCCCCGGGCGTTCCCTGTCTTCGGTTCCATTCGGAAGGCTATTGGAAGACGCCGAAGCGGACTCCGGTGGCCGTTCGGCAACGACGGGTCGTGCGGCCTCGGGTTGCATCGCGCCTTGGAGAAGCCAAGCCCCCAAACCGATCAGCGATGCTGCCGCGAGGGCGACGCCCGCCGCGAGTTTCGGGCCAAGCGAGGTTCTCGCGCGGCGCGGATGCCCCACGGTGCCAGCCGGCGGCAACGGCGGCGGCTCGATCGGTATCGGCGATTCGAGGGCGGCCGCCGCCGCGACCCTCTGGCGCAGGGTCCGATCGTACTGCGCCTTCTTCTCAGGATTCAGCAGGCACACCTTGGCAGCGGCGATCTCGTTGAGCAACCGTTGCGACAGCGCGGCGTGCGTGCCAGCCTGGAACGTCTTCACATGAAGCATCCGCGCGTCGGCCGCGGTCGAGATCACGTCCGGATCGGATTCGAACGTCTCCAACCCCAACAGCCGATAGTGGTCGGGCGGTCGCTCCTTGGCGCGAATTCCCAGCCACTTCAAATACGGGTCGAAGTCGGCCTCGGGCGCGGCCATGGGGTGAATCGGAGGGTGGGCCGGAATGATGGGATGTCCGACGGCAACCGGTGTGCCCCTGTATTATCCTCCAAGAACCACGGATTGACAAACCAGCGCCCCGCCGGTCGGGGGGGGGCACCGGCGCGACCACGGCCCAGACTCGTCTACCTGCCGCTACGACAGTCTGTCACTCCGGTGCGTGAGTTGAACGCCCCGGCTACTCCAGTTCGGGCGGCACGTTGCCGTAGGACCACGGGGCCTTAAACGGCGGGGCCTTGGGGGCCTTCGGAACCTCGCCGGGCTGAAGCTGGCCCGCCAGCCGGGCGCAGGCCTCGACGATCTTTGGGCCGGCCGCCGGCTCGAGATTGCTGTAGGCGGTCAACCGGGTTTCGTAGCCGCCCCCGTGCGGGCCAAGGGCCTCTTCGGTCGGCACGTAGCCCACGCAGTCGTTGGCCAACTCGACCACGAACGTGATCGGGAAGCGGCTCTTCGCCCGGATGTCGAGCCCCAACTGGCAGAAGAACTCGGCCGGATTGGCCAGGATGACGACCGGGCCGACCTGAATCGCCTGGACCTCGAATTCGCGCACGGGCTCCTTGGCCAGGATCGCGTCCAACAGCACGATCTCCTTGGCGAAGGTCCACTCGGTGTGCTCGACCTTCTCGGGCGGCTGCTGAGCGATCGCCAGGCACTTCTTCACCCGCTCGGGACTCGGCTTGCGGCGGCCCAGCTTGAGCGTCTCGGTCTTGGCGGCCACGGGCACGAGGGTGCCGCGATCCATGCTCACCAGCACCTTGACCGCCTCGGCGCCCACGCGGCCTCCGACGATCTCGGCCCAGCGCTCTTGCCCCGGCTGGACGAAGGGGTTGAGGTTGTCGACCTGGGTCACATCGCCCGAGGCCCCTTGGAGGAACACCACGACCGTGTCGGGGCTGAACATGCCGCGGATCGTCTTTTCGAGGTAATAGATCCAGTTGGCCGAGATGCCGCTGGGGCCCGTGGTGCCGTGGCAGCAGTAGTTCACCACGCAGCCCAGCAGCTTGCCCTCCTTGTTCCACGCGCCGATCACGCCGACGTTGGGGTCGGTGGGGCCGGCAGGCGCGACGATCTCGGGGTTGCCTTGGCCCGGGTGGGTGTAGCACAGGCCGTTCTTCATCTTGAAGCGGCGGTTGAACGCGGCCTTGTCTTCGATGCCGTTGCCCGCCCCGCAGAAGGCCTCGACGCGCCCGGCGTCGGCCGCCGCGACCGCCTCGACGATCTGCTTCTCGACCAGCGCCAAGTACTTGGCGTCGGCGCAGGAGGACTTCTCGTAGGCCAGCGAGCGGACCAGAGGCGAGGCGTCGTCGAACTCGCCGGGCAGAATCATGCCTGTCGGTCCCGACGAATGCGAATGCGATGCCCCGATGAGCACCGCGTGCGGCGCAATGCCCGTCCTCTCGTGAATCGCCTTGCGCACGGCATCGACCGTCGGCTTGCGGATCATGAGGGCGTCGATGCCGACGATCGCCACGCGGGTCTTGCCGTCGTCGAAGACCGCGGCGCGGACCTTGCACGGGTCGTGGATCACGCGGGCGTAGGCCTTGCCGTAGCCGCCGGGCACCTCCATGCCGATCTCGGGCGTGATGTCGCGCTCGGCAAAGCCGGCCTTCAGCGGCGGCGCGGGCATCGCGGCGTAGACGATTCCCTCGCCCAAGTCCAACACGCAAACGAATGCGGCGATGATCGCGGCGATGGCGTAGAACATTCCCATCATCGTGCGGCCTCCTCGAAACGCGGGGATTCTCGCAAACCAATGCGCCCCATGCTACTTCAGCCAGGTGCCGACGGCAAGCAAGGCTCCGGGAGAAGGCGCCGGAACTTCCCCATGGGTTCGAGACGATCCCGGAAAGACACCGGCCGCAACCGTGGGTCGCCGCGAGTTCAGTACGTCACTCCGGCGCGCAAGAGCACGGTGTCGGAGGGGCGCACGTCGGGCGTGCCCCGTTCGTACTCGTAGCGCCGGCCAAAGACGTAGCCGACTTCAAACAGCGAGTTGAGACCGCCGACGACCTTGCGCTCCATGCCCAAGATCAGCCGGTAATCGCGTGCGGTCAGCACGTCGGGGGAACCGTCGGCGCGCTCGATCGACCACGTGCCCCCGCCGAACTCGCCGGCCAGGTAGATCCACTGCTCGGGATCGGTCGCGGCCGCGCCGTTCCAATAGACGCGCCGGGCCAGGCGCGGTCGCGGCGAGACCAGTTCGAACGACCACTCCTCGCGCGGAGTCCAGATCAGCCCGCCGATGGGCAGCACGGCCACGTCGCGGCGGTCCAGGTACGCCACGCCGAAGACCAGCTTGACCGAAGGGCTCCAGGTGTACGCCCCCGCGCCGTGGCCGGTAATGCGCAGGGCATCTCCCCCGCCATGCTCGAAGTCGCTGTACCAGCCCGGCGTCACAGCGAAATCGACGCCCAGACGGGGCGTCACGCGGCTCATCCAACGGAACTGTAGATACGCGTCGAAGACCTCCGGCGGCAGGTCCGACACCTGCGGCCCGTCGAACAGGTGGACCGCGAACCCCGGCGTCACGACCAAGGGCGAAGTGCGCGTGGGGCAGGGAAACCCGAAAACGCTCTTCACCTCGACGTCCGTGACGCCCACGCCGCTTGCCCCGCTGCCCGGCGCCAGCCAGGTGCTTTCGAGCGTCGCCTTCTGGAACACGCCGTCGCGCGCGCCGGGCGGTAGTTCGTCGCCGTCGGGCGGCGGCAGAGGCTCGGGCAAGGGGATATCGGCCAGCGCGGCCGACCGCCCGAAATCGGCGCGTTCTTCCCGATGCTCCATCAGCCGGCCTTCGGGAAGGCCGCCGTCCTCGACCGGAGGCAGTCGCCGGACCTCTTGGGCCGCCAGCGGAATCGCGGTCGCGACGAGGATCCAATGCAACGCAGCGATGGGCCTGCGGACAAGCATCGCGATCGGTACTCCTCCCGACTCGCCCAGAGGTTTCGCCCCACCATCCGCCGCGCGGAGGATGAGGCAACGGTCTTGTTCAGTAACGGATCCCGGCCCCCAGGAAGAACGTGTTGCTGGGGCGGAAGTTGTCTTCCGGCGACTCGACGTAAATGATCTCACGGTCGAAGGCCAGGCCGACCTCGACGAACCCCTCCAACCCGCCGGTGCGCTGGAACTCCATGCCCAACGCCACGCGGAGGTCGTTATAGTCGACGCGTTCGACGTCGGGGGTGAACTCCCGGCGAATCGTCCAAGAGCCGCCTCCGTATTCGCCGCGCAGGTAATACCACCAGTCGGTCGTGCCGATGGTCGTCAGACGGCGCGCCACGCGCGGGTTGGGAAAGAGGATCTCGAAGCGCGTATCGCTCGAGGGCGTCCACACCAGCCCGCCCGACGGCAGCAGCTTGACCTTGTTG
>JANLFZ010000251.1:6161-6442 GCA_024653385.1 Thermoguttaceae bacterium
GGCGAGAACGAGAGCACGGCCAAGCCGTAGCTGGGTACCCGAATGCTGTCCTGCGTCAACTTGCTGAAATCCGAGTACACCCCGATCTGGGCCCCGAACTCGCCGCCAAGCCACGGGGTAAACTGGGGGTTCCACCCCACATCGAGATACGCCTCGTAGGTGCGCGCCGGCAGGTCGGCCGACACGATCGAGTGCGTCGGGTCCGAGACGGGCGCGGTGGCGACCGGACCATCCCAGACTTCAAGGCGGAAGCCCGGCGTGACCAGGACGGGCGTTTCTTG